>JAYUHN010000074.1:0-2473 GCA_043766965.1 Ramlibacter sp.
CGCAGGCGCGAGTCAGACAGCAGCAGGGCAGCCATTTTGTTCAGACCTTGATCGACAGCAGCGCACGAAACTCTTCGGCGACTGCGTTGCTGAAGGGTGCTTGCTGTAGCAGCGGCGCGATCCAGAAGATGCCCGGTGCGGACGGGTCGGGGAAGCGGCTCTCCATCGTGCTGCTGCTTGGCGTGGGGCTGGTGGTGTCGGTCTTGAGCTGGGTTGGCAATGAGAGGCGAGCGAAGTACGGTTCTGTCTTTTCATCGGCCACGCCGGTGTTCGACCAGCCGCGCATCTTGTTGTAGAAGTTGGGGTCGTAGTGCCAACGCTGGAACAGGTCGGCATGGAACTGGTAAACGTAAGCGACTACCAGCACGCGCAGATTCATGTCGATCGTGTACTTGTCTGCCATTGCGTTGTGACGCAGGCGGTTGTACACATTGGCCAGCGCTCGCAGGCGCCGCGGATTCGGCGGCAAAAAGGATGGCCCAGGCAACTGTCCCGTGCCCACAGCGCGTGCATTGGCGAGCGCTGTGCGGGCGTCTTGGTTGTCCACCAGACCGATGAAGTAGCTCACGGGGTCGGCCGGCAACGGGAGGCGCCAGATGTTGCTGCACAGCTTTTCCCGATAGGCCTCGGCGCGCAGCAGCACCGCCGTGTCCTTGTCGTCTTTCTTCAAGCGCTCGGCAATGGCCTCGGTCACCATTTGCTGGTTCATGCCGAGAACGAACACGCAGTTCGGCAGGTTGAGGTAGATCTTGAGACCTTCGAGCAAACGGAATGCGGCCTCGGCGGAGCAACGGTCAAGGTCGTCGATGAAGACGACGACACGCGGCTTTGGGAAGCCCTTTTTTTGAGCCGGTAACAGGCGCGTAATTGCCTGGGTCAACACCTCCTGAACCGAGTCGGTTGCCAGGGTTGCCGCGTGGTGTTCCCGTTCCCATTGCTCGCCGATTGACTGGATCTTCTGCGGCGCGAGCGGCGCGCTTTCCCATCCGATCAGCTTGGCGACCTTGTCCACACTGTCGAGCAGGGCTGACACGGTGACGCTGCCTAGCCCTGCCTTCGCAAGCCCATCATTGATTCGGATGCTCGCCTGGCCGCTGGGCCTCGTGAATGCTGGGCTTTTGTTTGTTCGCCGCTTCGATTATGCTACATGAACAAACATGCACATATTCGAACGAGAAGTTGGTGGTCGCCGCTATCGCATCGCCGCTCAGTCGGTGTGGGACTCGCAGCGGCAGCGCTCCGTGGCGCGCCAAATCGTGCTGGGACCCGCTGCACCAGCACCGGTGGCCGATCTCGCTGCCACATGCACCGTGGGAACGCGCGCACTGGGCGACGTCGGCGCACTGGTTTGGGTGGCCGAACAGCTCGACTTGGTCGGGCTCATCGATCGGGCATGCGGCGACGTTGGCGCCAAGGGGGGTCCTTCGGTGGGCGAGCTGGCTGTTGCCGTGGCGATTCAACGGGCTTGTGCACCCGGACCCAAGCGCGACCTGGGTGACTTCCTCGACGCGAGTTTGCCGCGGGTGTCGTGCTTGCCCGGATCGGCGTTCAGCGGGCAGGCATTTCATCGCATCGCCCAGCAAGTCACCGATCACGACTTGGAGCATGCTCAGGTGGCCATCGCCAAGGCGGCGGTGACGCACTTCGAGCTCTCGGCCGACGTGCTGGCCTTCGACACGACGAACTTCGACACCCACATCGCCACCTTGACGCCTGGCGAGCTTGCTCGACGCGGACACGCCAAGAGCAAGCGCAAGGATCTGCGGGTGGTCGGGCTGGGCGTGCTGGTCAGCGAGACGGGGCATGTGCCGCTGCTGTACCGGACGTACAGCGGTAACGGCTCGGACCAAGCGCTGCTTACCAGCTGCCTCGGGGGATTGGCGCAGTTGCACGAGGCGCTGGACAGCGGCCAGGATCGGCTGCGGCCCGCCCAACGTACGCTGGTGCGAGACGGCGGATTCTGGAGCCCGCAGCTGGAGCTCGATCTCGATGCCGCCGGCTACTACAGCCTCATCTCGTTGCCGCTGGGGCACAAGGCGTCGGAGGAAGCGCTGCAGATGGCGGCGCAGCGCGGCGAGATGAAGCCGCTGGCGGGCAAGCTCAGCGAGGTCCGGGCCGCGCGCATGCGAGCCCAGGTCGGCGAGTTGGACCGTACACTGGTTGTGGTCGAGAGCCAGGAGTTGCTGCTGGGGCAAAAGCGCGGAATTGCCGCAGCACTCGTCAAAGCCAAGGTGGAATTGCGCAAGCTCGAGGGGCTGAGCCAGAAGGGTCGCATCACGCGCAGCCGTCTCCAAGATCGAGTCAAGAAAGTACTTGCTCGGGAACACTTGTCGAGCTTCGTGGTGGTCACCATCGCAGGCACCGATCAAGCGCCCACACTGCACTGGGAAGTCGACGCCACCAAGCGCCGCGAGCTTGAGAAGACCCGCTTGGGCCGACGGGTGCTTTGCACGGATCGCCACAACTGGAGTAC
>JAYUHN010000075.1:0-17467 GCA_043766965.1 Ramlibacter sp.
GATGCAGCCTTGCTTCGCTCTGCAGGAAAGCGGAGGTGAAGACCATGACCTCTGGTTTCGCGTCACCGACGAGACGCCGCTGGCGCTGGTCAATGCACCTCTGGCTGCGTACCGGATCGTTCCGGACGGCCTGTCGTCGATGCATCCCAATGCGCTTGCCCCTTATCTGGTCCGGATGCGCGAACGCGCTCTGACCGGCGCGATTCCGGCCCGGCATCGCGCATCCGCACTCTGGTTCGTGGCGCAGCAGGAGTTGACGCTGGCGCGCGAGGCGCTGATCGCCGGCAATCGGCGGCGGGCGCTTCGATTCCTGCTCAGTGCCCGCCACGTCGTGTGGGACCGGCGTTGGCAGATGACGGCGGTGATGGCCCTGTTCATGCCGTCCACACTGGCCGCACGCTGGCAGCGCTGGCGCCTGCGCAGCGCCGAAGCGTTTCCCAGGGGAGGCGCGGTTTCGTGAATGCCGCCTCGCGTCCTGCTTCGTTCGGGCCGGCGAGTCCTTGCCGCGTCTCGGTCGTCATCAAGGCCTTGAACGAGGAAGGCAACATCGGCGCGGCCATCGAAAGCGCACTGGCCGCGGTTGCACCGTTCGGCGGCGAGGTGATCCTGGCCGACAGCTGCTCCACCGACAACACGGTGGGCGCCGCCTCGTTCTACCCGATTCGCATCGTGCAACTGGCCGACCCGCATCAGCGTTCGTGCGGCGTCGGTCCGCAGCTGGGATATCAGCATTCCCGCGGCGACTATGTGTACGTCCTCGATGGCGACATGAAGATGGTCCCGGGGTTCCTCGAGCACGCGCTGTCGTTTCTTTCGCGGCATCCGGAAGTGGCGGGAGTCGGTGGTGCGGTCGTCGAGCAGAACACCACCAGCCTCGAGTACCGCGAACGAGGGCAGCGGGCGCCGCCGCACCTGGCACCGGGGCCGGTGGACCGACTCGACGGCGGCGGGCTGTACCGGCGGCGCGCGATCGAGGAAGCCGGCTACTTGTCGGATCGCAATTTGCACAGCTACGAGGAACTCGACCTCGCGATCCGCCTGCGTGCGCGCGGCTGGAAATTGTGGCGTCTTCCGGTCGCCGCCGTGACGCACTATGGCCACGACGCGCCGCCGTACCGGTTGCTGCGGCGGCGCTGGCGGACCAAATACATCTGCGGCATCGGTGAGCTGGTTCGCGCCACCGGCAGCCGGATGGAAATGCGGCTGCTTTGGCGCGCCGCCAGGGAGCTGCGTCTATATCTTGCAGTGCTCGGCTGGTGGGCGGCACTGGTTGCAGTCTGCCTTCTGCCCGTCGGGCCGTCGCAGCGCCTGCTTGCGCTGGCGGCGCTCGGCTTGGCGCCCGTGGTGATCATGACAGCGCGCAAGCGCTCGCTGACGCGGGCCGCGTATTCCGTGGTTTCGTGGTGTTTCAGCAGTGCCGGCCTGCTGCGCGGCCTGCTGGGCAGACGCCGGCCCGCCGGCAGCCGGATCGCCAGCGTGGTGTTGCAGGAGCCGACTGCCCCGCTCCAGGCGGCCGGGAGTTCCTGACGTGGACCGCAAAGTGTCCAGCGCGCATGGGCCGTCGACCGTGCCGGAGTCACAGCCCCCTGCCGCCGTGCCCGAGCGCGACATTCCGCGCCGGCAAAAGTCGATCTTCATCGCCGGCCCCTGTACGCCCATGGGTGGCGGCATGTTCAAGGTGATCGAATACCTGATGCAATCCAGCAAGGCTTCCAGGCTCCCTGGCACTGCCACCTTGTTGCCGCTGGACACCAGGGGCGGCGGCAGCGCAGTGCTGTCCATCGGACCGCTGCTTGTTGCACTCCTGCGGCTGGTGCGAGGCCAGCTCAGCGGGAGCCTGGCAGGCGTGCACGTCAACATGGCGGAGCGGCTGAGCCTGGTTCGCAAGGGCCTGATCATGGCGATGTGCAGGGCCCTGGGCGTTCCGGTGGTCCTGCACCTGCATGCCGCCCAGCTCCACCACGACTACGCGGCCTTCTCGCGGCCGGTCAAGGCGCTGGTGCGCTGGCTGTTTTCGCTGCCTGCGCACTGTGTCGTGCTTGGCAAGACGTCGGCCAGCTTCGTGATCGACGATCTCAAGGTGCCGCCTGAGCGGGTGGAGATCGTGGTCAACGGCGTGCCGGAGCCCAAGCTGGCGCGGCGGGACGCGAACGAACGCGCCGGGGCGCCGCAGCGGGTCTTGTTCGTCGGCAACCTGTCCGAACGCAAGGGGGTGTCGGATCTGCTGCGGGCACTCAGCCGACCGGAGTTCGCGCGAATTCCCCTGGAGCTCACCTGTGCGGGAGGCGGCGACCTGCAGCGTTATCGGGTGCTGGCCGACTCACTCGGGCTCGGCGAGCGCGTCCGCTTCAATGGCTGGAGCAACCAGCAGGCGGTGGCACAGCTACTGGCCGAAGCCGATGTCATGGTATTGCCTTCGCACGACGAGGGCCTGCCGTTGGCGATTCTGGAAGCGCTCGCCCAGGGGGTGGCCGTGGTCTGCACGCCCGTTGGCGAAATCCCGCATGTCCTCACCGACGGTTTCGATGCGTGCTTCGTGCGTCCTGGCGACCCGCGTAGCATTGCCGATGGATTGTTCCGGGTGCTCCAGGACCGGGACCTGCGCGAGCGGCTCGAGCGCAATGGGCGGGCCTTGTACAAGCGGCAGTTTTCGCTGGATCACTTTTCCGCCAGCGTCGCGCGCATCCACATGCGCCACTTCGGCGTCAGCAGTATCCCGGCCGACGACCCAGGGCAGCGGGAGAACGTCGCGTGATCGAACAGGCCAGTGCGGTTCCGGCCGGCACCTGCTTGCGGGCCGACGTGTGCGTGGTCGGCGCGGGCGCCGCGGGCATTGCCGTTGCGCTCGAACTTGCGGGCAAGGGCCTGTCGACGATCGTGCTGGAATCCGGCGGATGGAAGGCCAGGGCTGCAACCGAAGCGCTGAGCGAGGGTGAGGTCGCCGACGAACAGTTGCACAGCCCGGCCCACCGCTACCGCCAGCGCGGGCTGGGCGGCACGACGGCCATCTGGGGCGGGCGCTGCATGCCTTTCGATCCGATCGATTTCGAATCGCGCGACTATGTTCCGGACAGCGGCTGGCCGATCCGCCATGCCGACCTGTTGCCTTTCTATCAGGCCGCCAATGCCCTGGCCGAAGCCGGCAGTTATTCCTACGATGGTCGTGAAGCGCTGCCCGACAGCGCGCCGCTCATCGCCGGTTTTTCCAGCAAGCTGGTGCGCACGGAAGGCCTGGAACGGTTTTCGTGTCCAACCCATTTTGGCCGGCGCTATGCCAGGCGGCTCGAGCTGGCAGCGGACACCCGGGTGCTGCTGGGTGCCACCTGCACTGCAATCCGGCTCAATGCCACAGCCGATTCGGTCCGGGAACTGGACGTCGCCACTCTCTCGGGAAACCGCTTTCGCGTTGCGGCAAGAGCTGTGGTGCTGGCCGTCGGCGGGCTCGAGACCGCCCGCCTGCTGCTTTGCTCCCGGGATGTGACGCCGCGAGGGGTCGGCAACCACTTCGATGCTGTTGGCCGCTATTACATGTGCCACATCGCTGGAACCGTCGGTTCGCTGACCTTGCAGGGACCCACCGCGGCCGTGCGTCACGGATACGAAGTCGCAGCCGATGGCGTCTATTGCCGGCGCCGCCTGTCCATCACCGCCGCCGGGCAACGGGAGCATCGGCTGCTGAACGCGGTTGCGCGGCTTCACTTCCCGAAAATCACCGATCCATCGCACCGCAACGGGGTGCTGTCCGGCCTGTTCCTGTCCCGCGGCCTGATCAGTTATGAATATGGAAAGCGCCTGCGCGACGCGTCACCGACCTCCGCGGCAGCCTATGCCCAGCATCTGCTGAACGTGGCCCGCAACCCGGCCGACGCCGCGGCCTTCCTGGCGCACTGGGTCCGGCACCGGACCTTCGCGGCGCGCAAATTTCCATCCGTCATCGTGCGCAACCGCAGCAACCGCTTCAGCCTCGAGGTGCAAAGCGAACAGCGGCCGCTGGCATCCAGCCGTGTCCAGCTGGTGGACCAGGTCGATGCGCTCGGGATGCCGAAGCTGCGGATCGACTGGCGCTACAGCCAGGAGGACATCCAGTCGGTGGGGCGCACCCTCGACCTGATCGGAACAGAGCTGCGGCGCAGCGGCGTCGGCGATTTCAGTTATCGCAAGGAAACACTGGAGGAGGATCTGCTGCGCTATGGGGCCTACGGCGGCCACCACATCGGAACCGCGCGGATGGGCACCGACCCCGGCACCAGCGTCGTCGATGCGAACTGCAAGCTGCACTCGGTGGACAACCTGTTCGTCGCGGGCAGCGCGGCCTTTCCCACATCGAGTCAGGCCAATCCGACGCTCACGCTGATCGCGCTGTCGCTGCGGCTGGCGAACGAGGTCTCGCGCCGGCTGCTGGCGGGCAGCATCGCACCGGTGGAGCTGGCCGCATGAAGGTACTGGTGCTGGGCGGGTCCGGCTTCATCGGCAGCCGGCTGTGCAGCCTGTTGCAGGGAAACGGCGGCGTCGAACTGGTCGTCGCTTCGCGGCGGCGCAGCGGCAATGCCGGCCTGCAGGTCGATACGCGCGAACCGCAAGGAATGCGGCAGGCGTTGCGAGGTGTCCATACGGTCGTCAACTGTGTCGCCGGCGACGCGGCATCGATTGCCGCGGGGGCCGGGACGTTGGCCACCGCGGCGCTCGCGGAAGGGTGCATGCGAGTCGTCCACTTGAGCAGCATGTCGGTTTACGGCGCGCAGGAGGGAGAACTCACCGAGCAGGCAATGACCGACCCGTCGCTCGGCTGGTATGGACGCGCGAAGTGCGAAGCCGAATGCCACATCCATGGCTTCGCCGATAGGGGCGGGACCGCCGTGGTGCTGCGTCCGGGGTGCGTTTGGGGCCCGGGCAGCGCGCTGTGGGTGGAACGGATCGGAAACTGGCTGCGTGCCGGCAGGCTGGGCGACCTGGGACCCGCAGGAGACGGTTGGTCCAACCTGGTTCACGTGGACGACGTTTGCCGCGCGGTGCTGGCCGGGCTGCGCCTTCCCCTGGCGGCGCGCGAGGTGCGCACCTTCAATCTCGCGGGGCCGGACAGCCCGCGCTGGAACGAATTTTTCATTGACCTGGCCACCCGGATCGGCGCCACCCCGGTGCGGCGCATCCGTCCGGCCCAGGTCTTTCTGGACGCGTGGCTGCTCGGTCCCGCGCTGCAGATCGGGCGGCTGGCACTCGGGCGGATGGGGGGCCGGCCGGGCAGCTTGCCACCGCCGATGACGCCCGGTTTGCTGGCGCTGTGGCAGCGGCAGCTGCGGCTCGACTGCGCGGCCGCCGAGCTGCAGCTGCAGCTGCGCTGGACGCCTTACGAGACCGGGTTGCACCAGGCCGCGGCCTGGTACATGGCGATGGCGCCGGTGCTGGCGCCGGGCGCCGACCGGCAGCGACTCTGACGGCCGCGTCGCTAAGCGCGGCTGAAATAAACGAAAGTGCTGCGTGGGTAGATGTGGCGAAACACCGGCCTGGCCAATGTGCGCAGCAGATGTTTCAGGTCCAGCAAGCCCGACGCGCAGTTGTACAGCCGGAACAGATTCGGTCGCAACGGTTTGAGGCCCAGCGTGCGGCCGAAGGCGACAAGCGAGTCCGGATCGAATGCATTGATATGCTCCAGCGGCGCGATGGGCAGCTGGTCCTGCGCCGACAGACTGCCGAAATCGCCCCGCGCCAGTTTCCTGACCGCGCTTCTCGCGTTCGGCACGCTGATTTTGATGAGGCCTGCCGGAGCCAGCGATTCGACCATCCGCTCCAGCACCGCCCGCGGCTCGGTCAGGTGCTCGAACACCTGTTCTGTGTTGATGTAGTGGAACTTGCGCGCGGGCAGGGCGTCGAGTTCGACCACCTTCACGCCAATGGAGCGGCCATGGTTCGCGCGGTCGGTCGATAGCTCGACTCCCCACACGTTGCAGCCGAATCCCATCGCCATGCGCGACCATGCGCCCCAGCCGAACCCGAAGTCCAACACATCCAGCTCGCCGGCCGCCACTCCGCTGTGCTGGATCAGGAACTGCACCTGCTCGGACAGGTACCGGTACTCTTCCAGCGTCTGGCCGTCCTTGGCACGCTCCTGCGCGGTACCGGGAATCCATGCGTTATAGAGTTCCGCAAGCAGCTGGTCGGACGGCACGTACCTCTGGAACACCAGGCCACACGCGTTGCACGAACAGAGCGTATAGACGCAGTCGTCCACCGCCCGCGACGCGCGTCCCTGATATTGCCTAGCCAGATAGCTGGAAACTCCCGGCCCCCGGTATGGTTCTTCATAGACGACCCGCAGGTCGACGCCGAGGCACGCAGGACAGTTGATCCGGGCCACCATCGGACCGGCAGCAGCAACAGCTTCCATCTCAGTTCAACAGCCGTCGCAGCGCGCCGTTCAGGTAATCGCCCTTCTTCACCTTGGAACTGAGGCGTTCCACGTTGCGCGCCATCGCTTCGTACTCGGTATCGCTGACACGTGAATGGATGTCCTGCAGGTCGCGCAGGGTGCGGATGGGAATGCCGATGTTCTGTTCGAGCACGAAGCGGGCAGCGGCCGCATGTTCCCAGATGATCACCGGCAGGCCGAGCGCGATGTAGAGCGAGAGCTTGTGCGGATTGTTGAAGCGCAGGTAATGACCGTATTCGCCGTCGCATGTTTCCATGCTGGTCCCTTCCCAGACCAGGCCGAAATGGTAATTTCCGTCGAGCGCGGGCCGGTCCGGGTCAAAGACGCCCTTGTAAGTGATGGGCGAATCCTCCAGACGCTCTTTTTCGAAGAAGGCGCCATAGGCCGAAATCTTGACGTTCTTCAGCGAGCTGAATTCCCGGTCGTAGATGTAGGTCGCCTTGATATACGAGAGATTCCCGGCATAGACGACCTTGACCGGGTTGGACATCCGGTCCTCATGGTAGGTGCTGGTGGCGCCGATGCAGTAGTCGAACACGTCCAGGTCCACCAATTTGCGCGAGAAGCCTTTTTCCACCAGCCAGCGGGTCATCGCGGGATTGTGCGAGATGACGCCGTCGAACAGGTTCAGGATGGCGAGTTCCGTGTGCTGCGGATTACCGAAACGGATCGAGTTGAGGTCGTGGATCAGCGCGTAGATCTTCACCTTGGTCAGCCGGCTGAACAGGTAAAGGATGTAGGCCCGCTTGCGGTGGTCGAACGGATATTCGATCACGATGTGGCCGCGTTCGGCGACCCGCTTCTTCAAAGCCAGCGCGAACATCAGCAGCCGGCCGGGGTTCTTGGCCTCCGGCAGATACATCGTCGTATAGCCGCCCCCCTTCATGATGTGGCTGACGTCCAGGCGTGCCTTGGTCCATGCGGTCTTCTGGTCCGGTATCAGGGTGGTGACAAGGACCTTGTCGGCTTTTTGCAGGGCTGTCATGGTTCAGGGCATCGGTGTGGAAGCTGACTCGCGGGTGCTGGCGGCGAAGCTCAACGCCCGCGCCAGAAAGACGGGATTGCCAATCACGTAGCGCGAGAACAGGCGCCGCGGTTCGCGCAGCAGCCGGAAGACCCATTCGAGCCCGGTGTGCCGCATCCAGCCGGGCGCGCGGCGATGCCGCTCGCCGAGAAAGTCGAGGATGGCGCCGCCGCAGACGATCAGGCAAGTCGCCGGCCCCAGTGCTTTGCGCAAGGCGACCGCGACAGCTTCCTGGCGGGGCATGCCCATGCCCAGCACGATCAAGGCCGGCCGGTGGTCGACCGCGAGTGCGACATACGCTGCGTCGTCAAGGAACCCGTGCGCCGTGACACACCGGCTTGCCGGCGCCAGCCGCGATTGCACGGCGTCCCGCGCCCGCGTGAGGTATGGCTCCTCGGTGCCGAACAGCGCGATGCGCCCGCCCGCGAAACGCGCGATGATCCTGGGGATGAGGTCGGTGCCGTTGAGGTTGAGGCCGGGCGACAGTTTCAGCAGCCGCAACAGGATCGCCATCCCGCTGCCGTCACGCAGCAGGACGTCGGCCGAACGGATGGCATTGAAGAATTCCGGCCCACGCACCACCGAATTCATGGCGTGGGCATTGACGAAACCCAGGATGCGAACGCCGTGCGGCGCAACCAGCCGGGCGATCAGCTGTTCCTCCCCGGCCGCGGTATCGACGCGAACGATCGCGTCCAGCAGCTGGCGCCAACAAGGCTGCCAGCCGCCGTCGGCGACTGGTGAGGACGTCATGCGTTGCGGGCGCCGGTGAGCACGGAACCGACCACGGTCACGCCGAACTGCCGCAGGTCTTCGGCCAGGCGTGAAATCTGGGGCAGCGAGCTTCGGTCGCGGCATGCGACGACCAGCGCCGCACCAGCGCGTGCGGCGATGTTGCCGGCATCCGCGCCGGCTCCCGCCGCCGGGGTGTCGACCAGAACCACGTCGTACTTCGCCCGCATCGCTTGCAGCAGCTTGGCGAAGCCGGCGCGGGCCAGCAGTTCCTGCGGATTGGGCGGCAATGCGCCGGCAGGCAGGACCGACAGCCCCGGAATCGCGCGGATGGCCGTGATGGCTTCACTGCCCGCGCGTCCCGCCAGCATGTTGGACAAGCCCGTGCGCGTGTCGAGCCCGAAGATCTGGTGCACCCGGGGTTGCCGCAGGTCGGCATCGATCAGCAGCGTCCGCTTGCCCAGCTGGGAGAACAGCACGGCGAGGTTGGCGGCGATGAAGGTGCGTCCTTCGCCCGAACCCGGGCTGACCACGGCCAGCGCGCCGGGAGCGAGATCGTTTTCAAGCCAGCGCAGCATCAGCTGGCTGCGCAACCCACGCAAGTGCTCGACCACCGCGCTGTCCGGCTGGCTGATGGCAAGCAGCTCGGCCGCCGCCTCGCGCGACGGTTTCCACGCCTGTCCGAACTGCATCGAGAGCGCATAAAGAACATCTTCCTCGTCCAGCAACCCCAATGCGGTCCCGGCCTGGCCGTAAGCCAGACCGCTTTTCTTCTGATGCTCAAGAATGCGCTGCGCGTCGTCCGGCGAGAGTCGGCCGGAGTCGATCAGCAGCGCCCCCATCGGCCGCGACTCATCCCCGTCCATCGCACCGTCTTGCCCGTGGTCCACACTGTCCTTGGCCTCGACTCCGGCCCGTGGCAGCGAAAGAATCTGGCCATTCATGGGACGCTCCTGCTGCCCAGCGCCAGGTTCGGTATCGGCGAGAACCGGTGCGAAATGGCACGCGGGTTGCCCGGCACGCTGGCCAGGACCGGCAGGCGGGTGGCAATGGACAGATCCATCACCGAGCGGATGCGGCGCCGCGCCAGTTCGAGCAGAAGCGCGCCGGCGATCGCCAGCAGCAAGCCGCCGACGGCCGCGATCAGCAGGACCTGCTTGCCCGTCGGGCCGGTGGGAGTGATGGGCTCGTCGGCCATGGCCAGCCGCATCACGTTGGTCTGGCTGGTCAGGCTCTGCAGCCGCGCCTGCGAGGTACTGGTGGCGACCGTTTCATACGCGCGTTGCGCCGACTCGAGCTCGCGCAACAGCACCGCGTATTCGCCACGCTGGCGGTTGATCGCCAACACACGCGACTTCTGCCCCGCCAGCGCGCCCTGAAGTTCACGCTCACGGCTCTTGCCAACGCGGTATGCGGTGTCGATCGACGAGCTGACATGCGCGGTCTCCGACGCCAGCCGGGAGCGCAACGCGGCCAGTTCGGCCTGCGCCCTCACCATCTGGGGATGGTTGGGCCCGAGGTTGGCGCCGGTCTCCTGGATCCGGGTCTCGAGCTTGAGAACCTCGGTCTTCAAGGAGTTGACCAGCGGGTTCTGCATCACATCCGACACCGTATCGCCCCCGGCTCCGCGCTTGCTCTGGCTTTCGGTCGTCAGCCCCTGGACCGCCGTGAGCTGCGACGAGATTTCGTTCAGGCGCGCCGTTTCGAAGTCCATCGACTGGCTGTCGCTGACCAGACCGGCCTTTTGCTGGTACTCGGACAGGCGGGCCTGCGCCTTCTCCAGGTTCTTCCTGGACGCCAACAGCTGTTCCTCGAACCAGGACGCGTAGCGGCGGGCCGGCTCGGTCTTGAGCTCGAGCGTCGTGTCCAGATAGGCCTGCGCGAAAGCGTCCGCGATCCGCTTGGCTTCCTCGGGTGTGGAACCGGTGTACGCGATGCTGATGATGTTGGTCTCGCGCGCCGGCTTCACGTCCAGCGACGAGAGCAACTCACGCGCAAACCAGGCGGTGGACGACCCCCTGCCCCGTGTCGCCTCCTGCCATTGGGCGGTGGCATCGGGCGACCGGTCCAGCTGAAGCGTTTGGACCACGCGCTGCGCGACCCGGTCGCTGCGCGCGATGTCGATCTGGGTTGCCATATAGCTCGGCACGGTCATCCCGGCAGCCGGCGAACCGCCAACCGGGTCGGTCCGCACATCGACCAACACCGAAGTGTGGGCGGTGTAAAGCGTCGGGCGCAAGGCGATCCACGCCAGCGCCAGCGCCAAGGTGGCGATCAGGATCATCAGCGCGGGCGCCCAGCGGGCACGCAGGATCGAAAAGAATTGGGCGAGCGTCATTGCCGGTTCCTCAGAAAATACTTTCGCGCACGAACAGGACGTCGTTCGGCTGCACCGGATCGGTCAGGCGGGGCGTGATCTGGTCCACGCGGCCATCCGGCAACGTCCGGTCCAGGCGCAAGCGGTTCTGGCTGCCGCGCGCCGTGGGTCCGCCGCCCTGTGCCAACGCCTGCATGACGGTCATGCCGCGCTGCACGCGGTAGGACCCGGGCTTCTGCGCCTCGCCGTAGATGTAGTAGACCGGCGCGTTGTTCACGTAAATGGTGTCGCCCGCCGACAGGACGATGTCCTCTGGGCCGCGGACGTTGGAGAACAGTGCTGGAATGTCGATGACCTTGCGGAAAGGCTGGTTGCCGCGGGTGCCACTGACCACCAGCGAGTCGTCGCCGGTCGGGGTCACGCCGCCGGCCGCCGCCAGCATGTCGCTGACCCGGACGTTGGAGGTTTCCAGCGGGAACCGGCCCGGCTTGTTCACCTGGCCCAGCACGGAGACCTGGTTGCCCCGCACCTGCAGCAGCACGATATTGACCTGGGGCGCCTTCAGGAACTGTCCGGCGCGCAGTGCTTCGGCCACCTTCGCCTCGGCCTGGCCGATGCTCAGGCCGCCCAGGTCGACGCTGCCGACCAGGGGGTAGCGGATCGAGCCGGTCTCCGACACGCGGGCTTCGACCGTGAGATCGGGATTCTGGAACACCTGCACCCGGATCGCGTCTCCCGGTCCGAGCTTGTAATCGGCCGGCGCTGTCGTGGCGGACTGGGCCCACGACAGCGGTGCGCACAAGGCGAGCGCCAGGACGAAGAAGAAGCGAAGCAGGTGCATGTCAGTTACCCCCGAAGTTCAGGCCGCGCTTGCGGCTTCAAAAAGAGTAGGCCGCCGCGGCGCCCACCGTGGTGTTGCGGTAGCCGGCCGCCGCGAAGCTCGAATTCCTGCGCTCGACGCCCACGGTGCCCGAGACGTCGATGTTGCGGCGCGGATTCCAGTTCACCGTCCCCAGCAGCCACTGGCTCACGTCCTCCTGTCCGTTGTCGACTGTCGCCAACGGGGCTCCGTGTCGGCTGCGCGTTTCCCGCACGTAGCGCACCGACAGCTGGGTCTGCACCGTGGGCTTGTAAATGGGCTTGACGTAGAACCGGTTGCTGCGGATGTAGCCGGGGGCGCCCAGCTGGTAGCTGTACAGCTCGGATGCCACACCGCCGACCAGGCTGGTCTTGGGCGTGATGTCGTAAGTGACGACCGCATCGCCGACCGGGCCGCTGAAATTCAAGGCGCTGTTCGCGGAATGCAGCCGCTCCAGATAGGCAACGCGACCATCGACCCGGGTTTTCGCCGTGACCGGCCACTTGGCCATCAATTCAGCTTCGTTTTCCCGGAAATTGACCGAGCCGCCGCTTACCGCCTGCGGATCGCGGTAGTCGCCGTTACCGCGGCGAACGCGAGCCGTGAACTCGGTGCCGGAGGCGTATTCATAAGCCACGCCGACGCGCACGCTGCGCACGGTCGGACTGGCATCCCAGGGATTCTGGAAATCGCGCCGGGCGTCGCGCATGCTGGTGCTGGTATGCACCACGCCGCCAAGGACGCGCCAGGGGCCGTCCACCAGGTAACGCGCCTCGAGCAGTTCGGTGCGGTCGGTGCGACCGCCGGTGCCGCCTGCCTGCTCGATCCCTTTCAGGTCGACGAAGCGACCCACGTCGCGATACTGCGTCCGGTCAGCGCTCAGGACGCCCTGCAGCCGGGGTGTGATCTGGAAATCCCAGGCCGCCGAGTAGTTGACGGTCGAATAATCCAGCTCCGAGAGGTGCTGGTAGCGATACTTGGTCGCTTCCACGTTAACGCGAAAGCGTTGCAGGCCGTATTGCTTGTCACCCTTCAGGCCCAGGGACAAGGTGCCGATCGTGTCGGCGCGCTCCTGGTCGGATGGCGCGCGCAGCACGTTGGAATCATGCTCCAGGCTGGTGCCGACGCGCACGGTGAATGGGCCAAGCAACTGGGCCTGGGCGGCGATTGGAAGCAAGCAGATCGAAGCCAGGCAGAGCACGGGCCGAAAAGTCGGTTTCATGGGGATGGACCTCGCAGTAAAGTCTTGTTATAGGACCGGTGGACCTGCGCCGGACGGCGCAGGTCGCTCATTCTAAAGATCGTCCTCTACAATGACTTATTTCCGCAATGGCTCCTTTGGGCTAAGCATCCAGCGCCTCAGTACGCCGCCGCGTCGTTCGCGACCAGCCGCACCGTCCGGAGGATGATGTACAAGTCCCAGAGCAACGACCAGTTCCTCAGGTATTCGAGGTCGTACCGGATCCGCATTTCCATCTTTTGCAGCGAATCGGTCTCGCCGCGCAACCCGTTGACCTGGGCCCAACCGGTGATGCCCGGCTTGACCTTGTGGCGCACCATGTAGCTCTTGATCAGCGGCCGGTACATCTCGTTGTGGGCCACTGCGTGCGGCCGCGGCCCGACGATGCTCATCCGGCCCTGCAGCACGTTGATGAACTGGGGTAGCTCATCCAGTGAAGTCTTTCGCAGCAGGGCCCCCAAGCGCGTGATTCGCGCATCCTCCTTGCTGGCCTGAGTGATCAGATCGCCGTCTTCGGTAACGGACATCGACCTGAATTTGTAGACGACGATCTTTTCGCCGTCAAGGCCATAGCGACGCTGCCGGAAGATTGCGGGGCCGGGCGATTCCAGCTTGACCGCCAGCGCGATCGCCAGCATGACGGGCGACAGCAGCAGCAGCAGCAGGCTGGAGATCACAAGGTCCATCGAGCGCTTGAGGAACGCGTCGGCGCCGCGGAACGGCGTATCGCACACCGAGATCACGGGCAAGCCGCAGACCGAGTCGCTGCGCCCCTGGATCAGGTCGGTGACGAACATGTCGGGCACGAAATAGACGGACGCGGTCGTGTCCTTCAGGTCATCGAGCAGGCTCTTGATGCGGGGCTGCGACGCCATCGGCAGCGACAGGTAGATCAACTGCACGCGATTCGTCTTCACGAAGGACGCGATGTCCTCCAGCCGCCCGAGCATCCGGTGATTCTGGTGGCTGTGGTGGCGCCCGCTGATGCGGTCGTCGAAGTAGCCGAGCAGTTCGACGCCGGACAGGGACGCCGCCGCCAGCCGGTCCGCCAGCGATCCGCCCTGCTCGTTCAGGCCGACCACCACCGCGCGCGTCGGCTGGCCCTGCAATCGCAGCAGGTGCGGGGCGGCGGCGCGCAGCAGCCAGTGCGCGGCGAGCTGGCCGGCCGGGGCCATCCACAACCAGTTCAGCACGAGCGCCCGCGGCAGTTGCGACAGGTAGCCGGTCACGATGCCGACCCCTATCAGCAGCGCCGCGATCCAGAGCCACGACCACAGGATGCTGGTGACCACCCGGTTCGGCGGCAGGTGCAGCCGCGACGGCCCGGGATAGGCCAGTGCGAAAGCCAGCACCGCAACCACCAGCGATTGCGGCGTGACCGCGCCCTGCACCAGGTTGACGACAAACCACAGCGACAGGACGATCGCCAGGGGATCGACCAGGGCCTCCAGCCCACGCAACAGGCGGTGCAGGCTCCACGATTCCGCCGACGCCGTGGCGACCGGTGGGGCGCTCATCCGTCGGGCGTCGAGAGGCTCGGCGTCAGGCATTGGCGACCATCCGCGTCAGTTTGGCAACTGCCTGGGCCCGGTTGGTCACCACCAGCTTGCTGAAAATGCTCTTCATGTGGTTCTTGACCGTGAATTCGCTGATGCACAGGATTGACCCGATCTCGGGATTGGTTTTTCCCATGGCGACCCAGACCATGATCTGCCGCTCACGGTCGCTCAGCTCACCCAGCTTGACCACCAGCGTCTCGGTCTGGCGGCGCTCGCACGGCAGCTGCCGCGGCGGCGCCGGCGCCATGCGCCGCAACGCCATGTCGATGAAGGGCACCAGCAGCTTGAGGGCTGTTGCGGCGCCGTTGCCAGCCGAAGGCCGGTCGCTTAAAGCGATGAAAATCCGTTCCCCGTGGATGTTGCGGTCGCCGGTACCGTGCACAAGCGCGGTTTTCATGTCGGCGATGGAACGGTTGGACCAGCCCTTCGCGCAACCTTCGAGCAGGGCACGGCACGGGCCGATGTCGAGTTCGCACGGGGCCTGCTGCGCTGCCACCCAGCAATCGCGGAAATAGGCGATGAGCGCCGAGATCAGCGCCGGCGCACAGGTCTGCGACCGCACACCCGGCAGGCTGGACACGACGTCGAAGCGCACTTGCCCGGCGCCGAAATCGCCCCATCCGACCAGCATCACGTCGTGCGCCATCCAGGCTTGCACGTCGCCCTGCAACCAGCGCCAGAGATCGGCGTGGGTGGACAGCGCAGCTCCCTGCGAAGCAATTCGCAGGTACTGGGCGGCATCGGTGGACGGTGAGGGAGACACAGCAGTCATTATTGCGGGCAGAGAAACAAAATGTGAGCAAACGGCGTGCCGAACGCTGTAGGCCAAACAGCCATTTACAACCTTGCTCGCCAGCGCAATTGCTTCCTGCCGGATGAGCAGCCAACTCTCCTACATTCTTCGAACAACACGGTGCAGAGCGCGGTGTGAACGATTCCCGGTGCTAGCGGTTTCCGGTGCACGGCCCCAGGTAAACCTTACCGCAACGCGCGCAGAGCGTTGGCGGTGGACCAGCGTTACGCAGCGATACCTCGCTCGAGAATCAGCAGTTCGGCGGGCGTCGGGATGCCTCTCCCGGTGATCACGCGATACACCTGGCCGCCGAATCCAGGGCGCGGATAGTGATCCAGAAAGCCCCAGCCGATCAGCATCTGGGTGAACTCGCTCGGGGCCAACTGCGCGGTGGCGCCGGCGACGACATTGGAGTTGACGCGCAGCTGCTGCTCGCCCGGCGCGCAGGTGAGGCACACCACCGCCAGCGTGTTGGGCGCAAGGCGATCCGGACTGCTCAGTTCGGTGACGGCTCCGGTCGCGTCGGTCCAGCGCGCCTGGGGCCGGCCACCGGTGAAGGTGAGCTCGGAAGCGTGCCGCGCCTCGGCCTTCGACGCCTGGAACAGCACACCCGAATTGCCTTCGCCCGCAATGCTCACGGCGGCAAGCACAAAATGCGGATCCTCCAGGTTGTAGGGGACCCGGTTCAGCGGGTGCGGCTGGACCCCCGCCACCGCCGCTGACTTCTTGCACCAGAACCCGCTGCTGTTGGCGGCGCTGTGATCGGAGTGCTTGCGCCCTCCCGTCACACGCATCACGGGCAAGGCGACCGGGCCCATCGCGATGCTGTCGTTGTTCAGCCAGTTCAGCATCTCCATGGCGTTACCGACGCTCGATCCACGCCCGGAATCGGCGACCGCGCGCACCGGCTTGCCGGGACCGGCCGGCGCGCCCAGCACATAGTCGGTGAATCCGTCGGCGAGATCCCACTTGCAGGCGCGGTAACGTTCGATCACCGCCATCGCCGCATCGTCCGGGCGAGCCGATGCAAGGGCGCCGCCGCTGAGCGGATAGACCTTTCGCGCGGGTGGAACCTGCTCCCCGTCGTCGCGCCGGTAACTCAGCGTGGCGACCTGGTTCGTCGCGGGGGTAAAGGTATAGCTGTCGTGTCCATTGGGCCCGGCGGGGATGGTCAGGCTGTGCTTGCTCAGCGTGCCGCCCTTGTCCGACGTCACGCTGACGCTCAGCGGGCGTGCGAGGTTGCCGCGCGCGTAGACAGTCATTGTCACCGCGCCGTTTTCGCGTTGCGCGGCGACATCGTCGTACAGCGTGGCCTGCACGATTCCCGCGGCCGCCTTCATCCGGCCCGACACCAGGGGCTCGAGCGTCCGCTGCTGGTGCCAGCCCGGCACATGATTGATCGCATGGTTACGGATGGGCCAGTGGCTGCCGCCCATCCAGCTATAGATCTCGCAGCCGCTGCGCCACGCGTGGTCCACCACCCGCTGGAACATCTCGCCCCAGCGCGGGTCGTCGATCGGCAAACCGACTTCGGTCAATGCGATCCTCACCCGATTCGCCCTGGCCCATTCGGTCGCGATGCGCAGCCGCTCGACTCCGGTGTCGCGGTGGATCGCGCCGCTGCCGAAGCCGGCGCTGAAGTTCTTCGCGACCTCGGCGTCGTAGTCGAACGATGCGCCGTTGCTGGATGCGTCGAGATACAGGTGCACCTCGTAGACGAGGTTGGAGCCCGCCAGCGGCCATGCCGGATTGAGGGTGCCGATGGACGTGGCTGCGCTCCACGCGTTGCCCGCGACGTAGATCGGCCCTTGTGGATCGATCGCGCGAATGGCCGCGATCGCCGCCTTGGCGTAGGCCGGCCAGATCGTCAGGTCTTCTCCACTTGTCGACGCCTCGCGCTCGCCACGGCGCGGCAGGTCGTGCGGCTCGTTCATCAAGCCATATCCGCCGAAACCGGGATGGCGGGCCCAGCGCGCCGCGGCCCGTCGCCACACGTCGGCGAAAGCCGACGTCGACAAGGTCGGCCCGTCAGCCAGGGAAATGATCCGCACCTGCACCTGGCTGTGATCGCTGGTGTAGGGCCGCAGCAAGGCGTCCGGCGCCTTCACCAGGCCGCGCACCGAGCCATCGGGCTGGAACACGAAATCCTGGTAGCGGCCGTAGTTGTGGAGATCGACGATGCAGCGGATGCCGGCCGCGGCATGCGCGTCGAGCACGCCGTCGATGTACGACGCATAGCCCGCGTGGAAAGCGCCGGGCTCGCCGATGGCGGCGCGCGCCTGGGCGTCCGCCCTGGTGTCGCTCAACATCGGCTGCAGCAATTCCCACTGCACAGGCAGCCGGTTTTTGGTGAAATGACAAGCCGCCAGATAGGCGACATCGGCTTTGCGCGGCACGGTGAACTGCAGGTTGGGCTGCGTGCCCAGGCCGTAACGCAAACCGGGCCGGGCCCATTCCATGCCGGAAAGATTGGTTCCCATCGGCGTCGCGACCCGGCCCTGCCCGTGGGGCGCCTGGCC
>JAYUHN010000076.1:0-17461 GCA_043766965.1 Ramlibacter sp.
AGCAAGCCTTGCCGTGATCAGCGAACCCGATTGAAGCGCGGCTTCCACCACCAGCGTGCCCTCGCTGAGCCCTGCGATGATGCGGTTGCGACGCGGGAAGTTAGCCGCAAGCGGCGGAGTCCCGATCGGGTATTCACTGATGAGAAGGCCGCGTTGCGCGATCCTCGTGGCCAGTCCTTCATGTTGCCGCGGATACACCAGGTCCAGGCCGGTGCCGACCACGGCGAAAGTGGCTGTTTGATCCGGAGCGGCTCCTTCCAGGGCGCCCTCATGCGCGGCCCCGTCGATGCCGAGCGCGAGTCCGGAAACGATCGTGAGGCCCGCGCCGGCCAGGCTGCTGGCGAACTGGCGCGAATTGGTGAGTCCCTGCGGCGTCGGGTTGCGGCTGCCGACAATCGCCATGGCGGGCGGCCATCCGGCGTCGGCGATCCCCGATAGATAGAGCATGAGTGGTGGGTCCGCCATGTTCAGGAGGGCAACGGGATAGCCGGGGTCTGCCAGGTGCAGCAAGCGGCGCGAACAACCTGCCTGTGCCCCGTCCAGCCACGCAAGCGTGAGCGCAAACTGCTCCGCCAGCCCCGTCGGTTCCCTGGCAAGTGCCGCCGCCTGCGCCGGGGGGACGATCTGGCGCAGCGCCGCGGATGGCGCGTCGAACACCTGCGCGGGCAGGCCGAATGCCGTCAGCAGCTTTCTTGCACTTTCATTGCCGACTCCAGGCGTCAGCAGCAACCGGAGCCAGGAGGCAAGTTCCTCGCGCTCCATGGATCGGATCCGTCAGCGCGGATTGACTACCTTGTCGCCGACCTGGACGCCGTCGGTGATTTCCAGGATCAGCGCATAGGACAGCTTGTCAAACGACTTGAAAATCATCATCAAGCCGTTGCGCTCGTCGGGCAGCTTCATCGTGGTCCGCTCACCTGGCTGCGACCGGTCGACCATCACCGCGCCGGACTTCAGGATCGCAAGCACGTGGCCGCTGCTGATCCCGTCGGCGGTGCCACGGTTGATCACGACGACCTGGTTTTGCCCCGCGTTCCTGACCGCATCGCCGTACATCGAGACGATGCTGCCTTCGACCGGCCGGTCCGGCGCCCGTGGAACGTAGCTCAGCAACTCCCGCGCCGGCTCGGGCAGCAGGCGATCGCCGACCCGCATCTCTTCTTTCGCCGACACGATGTCAACGGTGCCGGGAACGACAGTGCTGACGGGCGTGCCGGTCTTGAACTGGACGTCCTGCATCGTTTCGCTGCGCACAAGCGAAGCCTTGCCGAGGAACTGCGCCTCATAGCCGAGCACCATGTTGGTCACCGGATCCCGCAAAGGCCGCGCGTTGCGAAAGACCCGGTATGCCTCCGACCGATTCGGGTCTTTTTCGGTGAAGGGAGCTCCGGTGGCGCCGCGCACATAGGCGCGGTCGCCACGGGTGAGGAGGACTCGGCCGTCCTGGGTGGCCACGATCCGGGGCACGCGTTCCAGCGTCAGTTCGTCGACGATGATCGCTTCGGCCAGGAACGCCTCGATCAGATGCGGCTGCAGGGCTGGAAGTCCGGCATCGGCCAGCGTTCCGTAGCGGATGCGGGGAGAAACGCGGGTGGTGTCGGTCGGTGGGGTGCCCAGTGCCGAGCCGTCCGGACGCAAACGCAGCAAGGCCAGGCCGTTAAGAGTTTCGAGGACCAGATGTTGGCCGGGGTAGATACGGTGAGGGTTGCGTATCTCTTCCATGTTCATTCCCCACAGCTCGGGCCAGCGCCACGGGCGCTTGAGGAACATACCGGAGATTCCCCACAGGGTGTCGCCGCGCTTGACTGTGTACTCGGCCGGGGCATTCGGCGCCAACTCGCTGAGCGGGACGCCTCGGCTGGCCACCTGCTGCGCCGTGGAGCGCTGCTCGGGCGTCACTGGAAAGTTCTGCGCAAGGGCTGGCAAGACAGTGAGCCCGGCCGCCAGCACCGAGAGCGCCGTCCAGGCACGCAGGGGGAAGGGAGCCGGTGCAGAAGCCGCCGTTTTTAGCGCCATGATGGGAATCTTCCTGTATTTTTCGAACTCGAAACCGATCACCCAACCCAAGCGTGCAGTCGCCGAAAGTCTTAACAATTCACTAACGATTTTGCACTCAAGCCCTTGATCGGGCAACGTTTATAGTCCGGCCCGCGCATCTGCAAAGCCAAAAGTAGCGAAAATAGCGACACCTTTGGCGAGAATCCATGGCCTTGTTGAACATTCTTTGTTACCCCGATCAGAGGCTGCACACGGTCGCCCGCCCGGTGCAGTCGGTAGACGCGCGGGTCAAGACGCTGATCGCAGACATGCGCGAGACAATGTATGAAGCCGATGGAATCGGCCTCGCGGCAACCCAGGTCGACGTGCACGAAAGATTGATCGTGATCGACGTCTCTGGCCAGCGCAACGACCCACTGGTTCTGGTTAACCCGGAGATCACCTGGGCCAGCGACGAAAAACAGCTCAACGACGAGGGGTGCCTGTCCGTGCCGGGAGTCTATGACGGCGTCGAACGGTCTTCGTCGATCCGCCTGAGTGCGCTGGACGGCGACGGCAGGATGCGCGCGATCGAAGCGGAGGGCTTGCTCGCGGTCTGCATCCAGCACGAAATGGACCACCTGCTGGGCAAGGTCTTTGTCGAATACCTGTCTCCCCTCAAGCGCAATCGCATCAAGACCAAGATGCTCAAGGCGCGGCGCGAAACTGTTCGGGCCTGATTTCGTCGCCAGGATGGTCATGAAAAAAGCTTTTCTTGCATCCTGCCTCGCTGTCCTTGTCGCGGCCTGCGCCGGCAGTCCTTTCGGCGGCCTCGGCGTCGAACCGGGGATGTCCCGCGAAGCGGTGATCGCCCGGCTTGGCCAGCCCACCGGCGTGGTCCGGCTGGCGGCCGGCGAGCGCCTGCAGTACTCGCAACAGCCTTTCGGCCAATACGCGTGGATGGTGGACCTCGATGCATCTGGCCGGGTGGCGCGCTCGCGCCAGGTGCTCACGGGTGCCGAGTTCAACCGCATCGAAGTGGGCCGTTGGAACCGCGAGGATGTCGAGCGCGAGTTCGGCCCGCCAGCCAAGATCGACGGGGTCTCCAGCTGGAACGGGCCGATCATGACGTACCGCTGGAACGACGGCAGCGACATGTTCTATTTCGTTTACCTGGACAGCCGCGGCGTGGTGCAGCGCGCCCATCCGGGGATGGAATTCGTCAACGCACCCGACCGCGACTGAGCTCTGACATGCGTGTCGTTTTCGCCGGCACGCCGCAGTTCGCCCGGGCCGCGCTCGAGAGTCTGCTTACCGCTGGTTTTACGGTTCCGCTGGTGCTGACCCAGCCCGATCGGCCGGCCGGCCGCGGCATGAAGCTGCAACCGGCCCCCGTCAAGCTGTTCGCCGTCGCCCGCGGCCTGCAGGTGGAACAGCCGATCAGCCTGCGGCTGGATGGCAAGTTCCCCAAGGACGCGGCAGCCGTCAGGCTTGCCATGGAGGCCGCGCGCGCCGACGCGATGGTCGTGGCCGCCTACGGTCTCATCCTGCCGCAATGGGCGCTCGACCAGCCCCGCCTCGGATGCCTGAACATCCACGCTTCGCTGCTGCCACGATGGCGTGGCGCGGCGCCGATCCATCGGGCGATCGAGGCGGGCGACGCGGAGACGGGCGTGACGATCATGCAGATGGATGCCGGGCTCGACACGGGCGACATCGTCCTGGCGGAGAAGCTGGCGATCGAGCCGCATGACACCACTGCGACGTTGCATGACAAGCTGGCCACGGTCGGCGGTCGGCTGATCGTGACCGCGTTGCAGAACGCCGCTGCGGGGGGGCTGCGACCGGTCGGGCAGCCGGCCGAAGGGGTGACTTACGCGCGCAAGATCGACAAGGCTGAAGCCGGCCTGGACTGGAGTCAGGCTGCGGTCGTGCTGGAACGCAAAATTCGGGCGTTGGACCCATTCCCGGGCGCTTCCAGCGCGGTCGGGGGCGAAACGCTGAAAGTCTGGAAGGCGCAGGTTGGTGCTGGCACGGCGCCCGCAGGCGTGCCGGCCGGATCGGTCCTGGCCGTGGACGACACCGGGATTGCGGTGGCCTGTGGCGACGGTGTGCTGCGGATCACCCAGCTGCAGCGGCCGGGCGGCAGGCGGCAGGCGGTGGCGGAGTTTCAGCGCGGCTTCAGCCTCTTGCCGGGTATGGTGTTCTGGTAGTGTTTTTCCTCCGCTCGATCCACCGGCATCCTGAATTTCGCAGCGGCGCGCGCGACATGGCGTCGCTGGCCCCTGGCATCGGCGCCTGGGGCCTGATGACCGGCGTGGCCATGGTCAAGTCGGGGATGAGCGTGATCGAGGCGTTGGCCATGACGCTCTTCGTTTATGCGGGTAGCTCGCAGCTCGCGTCGATTCCGCTGATCGTGGCGGGCGCACCGATCTCCGTGATCCTGGCCACCGGATTTTGCGTCAACCTCCGTTTCGTCGTGTTCAGCCTGCACCTGAGGCCTTATCTGATGCATCTGCCGCGCTGGCGACGCATGGTGCACGGTTACCTGACGGCGGACCTGAGCTATGCGCTGTTCACCCGCCGGTTTGCGCAGCCGGCCTCGGGCGACGCCGGCCACCTGGCGCAGGAGGCGTACCTTGCCGGGAACTACTTCGTAACCTGGAGTGCCTGGATGGGAATGAGCGTCGCAGGCATCGCGCTCGCAAACACGATCCCGGCGGCGTGGGGGCTGGGTTTCGCCGGCGTCCTGTGCCTGGTCGGTGTTCTCTGTTCCATGGCCAACACGCCGATGCGATTGCTGTCGCTCGCGGTCTCAGGCGTCACGGCGGTAGCGGCCTATTCGCTGCCGTTCAAGCTGAACATCGTCGTCGCCATCGTGGTGGCGGTCACCGTGAGCTTCCTGCTGGAAAGACAGTTGCCGGCGGGTCCCACGCGATGATCGGCAGGAGCGATGCATGGACGCTGGCGGCGATCGCAGGGCTGGCGGCCGTTACGGTGCTTACACGCTGCTTTTTCTTCATCCTCGATCGCCCGTGGCAGTTGCCTTCGTGGGCCCATCGGGCGCTGCAGTACGCCCCGATCGCGGCACTGGCAGGCGTCGTCGTGCCCGAGGTAGTCATGTTGAACGGACAGCTGTTGTCGAGCTGGCAGGATGCCCGCCTGTTTGCCGTGCTGGCCGGGGTTGCTGCCTACGTTTGGCGCAAAAGTGTGCTGTCGACGCTGGTACTGGGAATGGCCGTTTACCTGCCGTTGCACCTCGCATTGCATTGGTAATGCGGCTGCTGCAGATGGGCCGTCCGTTCACCCGCTTTTTTAGCCGGCGATGCATAGCGTCGGGCTGGTCCTTTTCTACAATGGTCGTCCAACCTGACCTGCCATGAACATCCTGCGCTTTTCCGACCTGTGTGCCCAGGGCCGCGTGGCCGGCCGGCGCGTTTTCATCCGTGCTGACCTCAATGTGCCCCAGGACCCCGCGGGCCGCATTACCGAGGACACACGGATCCGCGCCTCGCTTCCCTGTATCCGCATGGCTCTCGACGCCGGCGCGGCCGTGATGGTCACTTCGCATCTTGGCCGACCGACCGAAGGCCAGCTGAGGCCGCAGGATTCGCTGGCCGGTGTCGGCGCGCGCCTGGCGGAACTGCTCGGCCAACCTGTGAAGCTGCTGCGGGACTGGGTGGACGGCGTGGACGTGGCGCCGGGCAACGTCGTGTTGCTGGAGAACTGCCGTGTCAATCCCGGCGAGAAAAAAAACGATCCAGCCCTCGCCCGCAAGATGGCGGCGCTGTGCGACATCTTCGTGCACGACGCTTTCGGCACGGCGCACCGCGCCGAAGCCTCCACCTACGGCATCGCGGAATTCGCGCGCGTGGCTTGCGCAGGGCCGCTGCTGTCGGCTGAGATCGATGCGATCACCAAGGCGTTGGCCGATCCCAGGCGGCCGCTGGTTGCCATCGTGGGCGGATCCAAAGTGTCCGGCAAATTGTCGATCCTCCGCTCCCTTGCGTCGCGGGTCGACCAGTTGATCGTCGGCGGCGGCATCGCCAATACATTCCTGCTGGCCGCGGGGCTGCCGATCGGAAAGTCCCTCGCCGAGCCCGGCCTCGTAGACGACGCTCGTTCAGTCATCGCGGCGATGAGGGAGCGCGGCGCCGAGGTGCCGATCCCCACTGACGTCGTGACGGCGAAGCGCTTCGCTGCCGACGCGCAGGCGACGATCAAGAGCGCCGCCGACGTCGAGGAAGATGACCTGATCCTGGACATCGGGCCGGATACGGCCAGACGCCTGGCGCAGCAGCTGATGGCGGCAGGCACGATCGTCTGGAACGGGCCGGTGGGCGTGTTCGAGTTCGATGCCTTTGCGCAAGGGACGAAGGCCATTGCCCATGCAATCGCGGAATCGAAGGCGTTCAGCATCGCGGGCGGCGGCGATACGCTTGCCGCGATCAGCAAGTACGGCATCGAACAGCAGATCGGCTACATCTCCACCGGTGGCGGCGCCTTCCTGGAAGTACTCGAGGGCAAGACGCTTCCGGCATTGGAGATTCTCCAGCGTCGCGCCGACGGGTAACCGGCGCCGGGCGCGTCTGGACGCATAGCCGGGAAAGCGCTTCCGTGTGAAAATCGACGGCTGATTCACCGGAGATTCCATGTCCCGTGCCCGCCGCGCCACCAAGATCGTCGCAACCCTCGGTCCTGCGTCCAGCGATCCGGACCTGCTCGAGCAGATGATCCGCGCCGGCGTGAACGTCGTGCGCCTGAACTTCAGCCACGGCAAGGCGCAGGATCACATCGACCGGGCGACGCTGGTCCGCGCGGCAGCGCAGCGCGCCGGCCGCGAGGTCGCGATCATGGCGGACTTGCAGGGACCGAAGATCCGCGTCGGCAAGTTCGCCGAAGGCAAGGTGATGCTGCTCACGGGCAGCCAGTTCGTGCTCGACGCCTCGCGCGCCGAAGCCGGCGATGTGCACGGCGTCGGGCTCGACTACAAGGAACTGCCGCGTGACCTGAAGGCGGGAGACACCCTGCTGCTCAACGACGGCCTGATCGTGCTGGTCGTGGATTCCGTCAAGGGCGAGCAGGTCCGCACCACGGTGAAAGTCGGGGGCGAGCTGTCGAACAACAAGGGCATCAACAAGCAGGGCGGCGGATTGACCGCGCCGGCTTTGACGGCCAAGGACATGGAAGACATCCGCACGGCGATGAGCTTTCAGGCCGACTACGTCGCCGTCAGCTTTCCGCAGAACGCGAGCGACATGGAAATGGCGCGCCAGCTGTGCAATGTGGCGGGCGCGGAATACCGCCACAAGCCTGGCCTGATCGCCAAGATCGAGCGGGCCGAGGCCATCCCGAACCTGGAGTCGATCTGCCGTGCCAGCGACGGCATCATGGTCGCGCGAGGCGACTTGGCGATCGAAGTGGGCAATGCCGCGGTGCCGGCGCTGCAGAAAAAAATGATCCGCATGGCCCGCGAACTCGACAAGCTCGTGATTACGGCCACGCACATGATGGAATCGATGATCACCAACCCGGTTCCGACCCGGGCCGAGGTCAGCGACGTCGCCAACGCGGTGCTCGATGGCACTGACGCGGTGATGACCTCGGCCGAGACGGCCGCGGGCCGTTATCCGCTTGAGACGATCATCCAGATGGCCAACATCTGCTCCGAGGCCGAAAAGGCCGAAGACGTGAAGCTCGACGCGGATTTCACCGGGATGACGTTCTCCCGCATCGACCAATCGATTGCGATGGGCGCCATCTTCACGGCGTACCACCTGGGCTGCAAGGCGATCGTCGCGTTGACCGATTCTGGGTCGACTCCCCTTTGGATGAGCCGGCACCGGATCCACATCCCGATCTATGCGCTGACCCCGAAACTTGTCACGCAGCGCAAGATGGCGCTTTACCGCAATGTGCGTCCGCTGCTCATGGACCAGAGCGTCGAGCGCGATACGGCGCTGGCGGATGCGGAGTCGCACCTCAAGAAAAGGGGCATCGTCACCAGCGGGGACATCTATGCGATCACCTGCGGCGAGCCGATGGGCGCGCCGGGGGGCACCAACATGCTGAAGATCTGCCGGGTCAGCTGAATCCGCGGAGGCGTTGGCCGCGTACTGAGTTGGTGAATGCAGGCAGGCCGGGTCCTACCCGTAAATTTGGTGTGACGCGGCGAATCGGACTGGTGACGGCGATCGGCGCGTGGCTGTCGGGCTGCTCGGGCGCCGGCGTGCTCAATGCAGTCGCGGGCGGCCGGCATGAGTCGCGCGAAGGCGTCTCCTACGGCGCTGACCCGCGCCAGCGGCTGGATGTGTACAGCCCGTCGGCGAGACCGTCGGGCGCCGCGGCGCCGCCAGTCGTGGTGTTTTTCTACGGCGGAAGCTGGACCCGCGGTGAACGGGCAGATTACCGTTTCGTCGGCGAAGCGCTGGCATCGGCCGGCGCTATCGTCGTGATCCCGGACTACCGTCTCAGTCCCCAGTTCCGTTACCCGGAGTTCGTGCGCGACAGCGCGGCCGCGGTGAAATGGGCGTTCGACCACGCCGAGGAAATCGGAGGCAGCGCGCAGAATGTTGTAGTGATGGGGCACAGTGCCGGCGGCTACAACGCGGCCATGGTGGTGCTGGACCGCCGCTGGCTGGACGACGCGGGGCTGGCCCGCGACTACCGGCCGTCCGCGTTCATCGGTCTTGCCGGCCCCTACGACTTCCTGCCGATCGTCGATCGCGCAACGCAGGTGGCCTTCAGCTGGCCCAACACGGCGCCGGATTCGCAGCCGATAGTCCATGTGAGCGCCCAGGCGCCGCGGGCGTTGCTGCTCGCAGCCACCAAGGACGATCTGGTCAATCCGCAGCGGAGCACGGTCGGCCTGGGTGAGCGGCTCAAGGCCGCCGGAGTCGCAACCCAGGTGAAGCTGTACTCGCGGGTCAATCACGTCACGCTACTCGCGGCGATTGCGCAACCGCTGCGCTGGCTGGCGCCGGTGCGGGAGGACATCCTCGAATTCCTGGGACTGCCGCGACCCGACTGACGACGGACCCAACCCGGCCTTAGGCGACTCTGCGGGGCGCCACCGCAACAGTGGGGCCCCGGCTAAAATCAGGGTGCGGGGTTCCTCTTCCGCGCCCCGATTTCCTCATTTCTCATCGGACTTCACCATGCTCGTTTCCATGCGCGAATTGTTGGACCATGCTGCCGTCAACGGCTACGGCATCCCGGCTTTCAACGTCAACAACCTCGAACAGGTGCAGGCCGTCATGGAAGCTGCCAGGGAAACCGGTGCGCCGGTCATCCTGCAGGCCAGCGCCGGGGCCCGGAAATATGCCGGCGAGTCCTTCATCAAGCACCTGATCCTGGCCGCGCTCGAGGCCTATCCCGCCATCCCCCTGGTGATGCACCAGGACCACGGGCAGAACCCGGACGTCTGCCGCGGCGCGATCGACCTCGGCTTTTCCTCGGTCATGATGGACGGATCGCTCGAGGCCGACGGCAAGACCATCGCCAGCTACGACTACAACGTGGACGTCACCCGCAAGGTGGTCGACATGGCGCACAAGGTGGGCGTCACGGTGGAAGGCGAGCTCGGCTGCCTCGGCAGTCTGGAGACGATGAAGGGGGACAAGGAAGATGGCCACGGCACCGAAGCAACGATGACGCGCGAGCAGCTGCTGACCGATCCAGAACAGGCGGCCGATTTCGTCAAGCGCACCCAGCTGGATGCGCTTGCCATCGCGATCGGCACCAGTCACGGCGCCTATAAGTTCAGCCGCAAGCCGACCGGCGACATCCTGGCCGTCGACCGCATCAAGGCGATTCACAACCGGATCCCCAACACCCATCTGGTGATGCACGGCAGCTCCAGCGTGCCGCAGGACCTGCTGGCCACCATCCGGCAGTACGGCGGCAACATGAAGGAAACCTACGGCGTGCCGGTGGAGGAGATCCAGCATGCGATCAAGTTCGGCGTGCGCAAAATCAATATCGACACCGACATCCGGCTGGCGATGACCGGCGCGGTGCGCAAGTTCCTGGCCGAAAACCCCGACAAGTTCGACGCGCGCGAGTGGCTGAAGCCCGCGCGCGAGGCCGCCCGGCTGATCTGCAAGCAGCGCTACATGGAATTCGGGTGCGAAGGCCAGGGCGCGAAGATCAAGGGCCGCCCGCTGCAGGTTGTCGCCGGCCAGTACGCCAAGGGCGAACTGGCGCAGGTCGTCAACTGATGGCTGGTGCGCTGCACACATCCGCGCTCACTTCCCTGCCCCTGCTGGCGCGCGGCAAGGTGCGCGACAACTACGCCGTCGGCACCGACCGCATCCTGATGGTCGCGAGCGATCGCCTGTCGGCGTTCGACGTGATCATGGGCGAGCCGATCCCCGGCAAGGGCGAGCTGCTCACCCAGATGGCCCTGTTCTGGTTTGGCAAGCTGGGCCATCTGTGTCCGAACCACCTGACGGGCGTCGATCCGCTGAGCGTCGTGACACCCGAAGAAGCGGTGCAGGTGCGGGGCCGCTCGATGCTGGTCCAGCGTCTCAAGCCGATCCCGGTGGAAGCTGTGGTGCGCGGATATCTGGCGGGCAGCGGCTGGCAGGAATACCGGAAGTCGCAGTCGGTTTGCGGCGTGGCCTTGCCGCCGGGCTTGCAGAACGCCGGCAAGCTGCCCGAGCCGATCTTCACGCCCGCGGCAAAGGCGGCGATCGGCGAGCACGACGAGAACATCAGCTTCGACCAGATGGCGCAAATGGTAGGGCCGGAACTGGCCGCCAAGATCCGCGACGTCAGCATCGCGATCTACCGGGAGGCCGCCACGATCGCGCTGACGAAGGGCCTCATCATTGCGGACACCAAATTCGAGTTCGGCCTCGACCCGGCCGGCGCGCTGGTCTTGATGGACGAAGTCCTGACCCCCGATTCGTCACGTTACTGGCCGGCCGAAAGCTATGACGAAGCCGGTCGCGCCGGCGCCAATCCGCCCAGCTTCGACAAGCAGTTCGTGCGGGACTGGCTGGAGCAGGTTCGGATCAAAGGCAAGCCCTGGGACAAAACGCCGCCAGCCCCCGAGCTGCCACAAGACGTGGTCGAGAAGACCGCGGCCAAGTACCGCGAGGCGCTGTTGCGGCTGACCGCCTGAGGCGCCGTCGAGCTTCGAACAACTCGTTGCCGACCGGTAGTGGCGCCGGCGCTAAGCTGGGCCTTTCTTCTTGATGGAGTGATCATGACACCCTTTCCTGCCGCCCTTGCCTGCGCTCTCACATTAGCCGCAGTCGCGCTTCCCTGTTTCGCGCAAAACAGCGACACCAGTTGCATCGTTGCCGGCCGGCTCGGCGACGCGGGCTGGGCGCCCAGGATGCAAGGCGTGCAGTTGCTGGCCCAGAACGGAAGCGCTGTCTCCGCCGCCAACAAATCTGCTCTCGCCGCCGTGAAGCAGGTGCGGTTGTCCGCGCCCGCCCTGCTTTCCCGTTGCGACGGAAGCAACGAGCTTGCAGCCGGCCCCAACGATCCGGGCGCAAGAAGCAAGGTGCCGGCGATCGGACCAGGGACGGTCCAGGTTGAATCGGTGAGCTTCCCAAAGCTGCGTCGCGGAGGCGAGCTGGTGGAACTGCGCCTCGCCGTGCCGGCCGAACGTGTGACGATGGTGACGCGGTAGTCGTCGATCACGCCTCGGAATCCTGGATCCCGGCCTGCGCCGGGATGACGCGCCGCCTGCGTTGGCGCGTCAGCTGAGCACAACGCTGGACAGGCGGCGGCGGTAGCTGGCCACGGTTGGATCGTCCGGGGGTATCTGGCCATCGGCGACCTTGGGTTTGGGCGCCTCGATGATGTCGAGGATCGCGATGTAGGTCTTGCGCGCGAGATCGTCGTTCCAGGCCTTGTCCCGCATCAGGATTTCCAGCAGTTCGTCCATCGCGGCGGTCCATTGCTGCTGCGCCATCAACAACCTCGCCTTGTCGAAACGGGCCGGAAAGTCCCGTTTGTTGGCGGCAATTTTCGAGTCGGTTGACGCGATCGCTTTCGCCGCGTCAGGGTGACCGGCGCCGAATTCCATGGCAACCATCAGGCGCTGGAGCGAATCGAGCCGGCGCACCTGGCCTGCCTTGCTGACGACCGGCGCAAACGCCAGCCTGGCGTCCTCGGTGCGCCCCCTCATCAGCAACGCCTTGACGTAGTCGAATCGGGCGTCGTCGTTGTCCGGCGCGGCGGCCGACGCTTGCGACAAGCGCTCGAGCTGCTCGCCCGGACTCAACGGCGCTTCTTCCTGCGGCTGCGTGAGCAGTTCCTCTTCTTCGACTTCATCCGCCGCCGGCACGTGCTTGTCGAGGAACTCGCGGATCTTGCTTTCGGGCAAGGCCCCCATGAAGCCGTCCACCGGCTGGCCGTTCATCAACAGGATCACTGTCGGAATGCTGCGGACGCCGAACGCGGATGCGAGCTGCTGCTCCTGGTCGGAATCGACTTTCACCAGCTTGAAGCGGCCCTGGTAGTCGGCCTCGAGTTTTTCCAGCAGCGGACCGATGACCTTGCAGGGGCCGCACCAGGGCGCCCAGAAGTCCACCAGCACGGGCTGGGTCGCCGAGGCGGCGATGACCTCGGTTTCGAAGTTTTCCAGGGTGACGTCGATCATGTGGAGCTAACTCTGTGCGGAACCTTAAAATTCAACCTTTGGAGATTCTATGGACCCCCACGCCCACCAGGTTCGCCGGCCCCAGTGCGATCCCGCCTGCTCCGGGCCAGCCCGGCTGGAGCCGCGATGAGCTTGCTTGAGGTCGGCGTGGTGATGGGCTCCAGCAGTGACTGGGACACCATGCAGCACGCAGTCGCGATTTTGCGCGAATTCGGCATTGCGCATGAGGCGCGGGTCATGTCGGCCCACCGGATGCCGGACGACATGTTCGCCTATGCGCAGACGGCCGCCGCGCGCGGGCTCAAGGCCATCATTGCGGGGGCCGGAGGGGCGGCGCACTTGCCGGGCATGCTCGCGGCCAAAACGCTGGTGCCGGTTCTTGGCGTGCCGGTGGCCGGCAGCCATCTGCAGGGAATGGATTCGTTGCACAGCATCGTGCAGATGCCCAAGGGAATTCCTGTCGCCACCTTCGCCATCGGCAATGCAGGCGCGGCCAACGCAGCCTTGTTTGTCGTCGCCATGCTGGCCAACGACAATCCGGGCTTGCGCCAACAACTGGAGGCCTTCCGCACCCGTCAAACCGAGGCAGCGCGGGCCATGACACTGCCCGCGGCCGCATGAGCTTCACCGTGATCGAGCCCGGCGCGACGCTTGGGGTCATGGGCGGCGGGCAATTGGGGCGCATGTTCGTCCATGCGGCCCAGCAAATGGGCTATTTCACGGCAGTGCTCGACCCGGACCCTGACAGTCCCGCCGGCCGCGTCAGCCATCACCATATTGAGAGCGCCTACGCGGACGAAGCTGGCCTGGCGCGCCTGGCCGATTGCTGCGCCGGCGTGACCACCGAGTTCGAAAATGTGCCGGCGGCCGCGCTCGCGGCCCTGGCCTTGAAGCGTCCGGTCGCGCCGGGCGCCGAGGCCGTGGCGATCGCGCAGGACCGCTCGCGCGAGAAGGCGCACTTCAATCGCTGCGGCGTGGCTTGTGCGCCTTACGCTGTCATCGAAGCGCCGCGGGATCTGGCCAGGGTAGGCCCGCAGTTGTTGCCCGGCGTCCTGAAGACCACGCGCCTGGGCTACGACGGCAAAGGCCAGCAACAAGTCGGGACGGCCGCTGAACTGGCCGAGGCATGGGACGGACTCAAGCGGGTGCCATGCGTGCTGGAAAAGCTGCTGCCGCTCGCGGTTGAATTTTCAGTCATCGTGGCGCGCGGCGCGGATGGAAACATGGTGCATCTACCGCCACAGCGCAACCTGCACCGCAATGGCATTCTGGCGGTGACCGAAGTCTTCGACGGCAACATCCGCAATGAGCAGGCGCTGCGTGCCATCGCCGCTACCCGGTCGATCGCCGAAGGGCTGGAATACGTCGGCGTGCTGTGCGTGGAATTCTTCCTGCTGGCCGACGGTTCGCTGGTGGTCAACGAGATGGCGCCGCGGCCGCATAACAGCGGGCACTGGAGCATGGATGGGTGCGATGTCTCGCAGTTCGAATTGCAGGTGCGAACGCTGGCGGGCCTGCCGCTGTGCGTGCCGCGGCAGCACAGCGCCGCGGTCATGCTGAATCTGCTGGGCGACCTGTGGTTTCTCGACGGCGAGCAGCGCACTCCCGCCTGGGAAGCTGTGCTGGCCCTCCCCGGCTCTCACCTGCATCTTTACGGCAAGACGCAAGCCCGGGCCGGCCGCAAGATGGGACATTTGAATGTCACTGCAGCAACGCCGCAGCAGGCGCGCGAGACCGCGTTGTGCGCGGCTGCGCTGCTCGGTATCGAGGCGTTCTGAATATCCGATGGTGTTGAACGGATCCCTGCCCGCTTCGATCGACCAGGCAGTGGGCGCGCTTGCCGCCGGCCAACTGGTCGCGTTTCCCACCGAGACGGTGTACGGGCTGGGCGCCGACGCAGGCAGCGAGGCCGCGGTCGGCAGGATCTTCGCCGCCAAGGGCCGCCCCACCGATCATCCACTGATCGTCCATGTGGCCGACGCGGCGGGCGTGGAAGAGTTCGCAGTCGCCGTTCCTGCGTTCGCCCTGCGCCTGATCGATGCATTCTGGCCCGGTCCGGTGACGCTGATCCTGCAGCGCCGCCCCGACATCGGCAGGGCGGCTGCCGGCGGTCAGGACTCCATCGGCTTGCGCTGCCCGGCGCATCCCGTCGCCCATGCGTTGCTGCTCGCTTGCAGACGCGCGCCCGTGCCGGTGCATGGCCTGGCGGGTCCGAGCGCCAACAAGTTCGGGCGGGTGAGTCCGACCACCGCCAGCCATGTGCAGGCCGAGTTCGGCTCCGCCCTGCTGGTCCTCGACGGCGGTCCGTGCCGGGTCGGGATCGAGTCGACCATCATCGATTGCACCGGTGACGCGCCGGTACTTTTGCGACCGGGCGTGCTGACCCGGGACGCCATCGTGCAGGCCTGCGGGCAGCGCCTCGCGCCGGCCGGGGCCGACGCGCCCCGTGCTTCGGGCACGCTCGAGTCGCACTACGCACCCAAAGCCAGGGTTCGGCTGATGGACGCCCGCGCGTTGCAGACAGCGCTCGACTTGCTTGGACCCGATGCGGCGCACATTGCCACCTACTCGCGGGTGATCCTGCGCAGCAGGTCATCCGAGGTGGTGCGGCGCCGCATGCCGGACGACGCCATCGAGACCGCGCGCCAGCTGTTCTCCGTCCTGCGGGACTTCGATGCCCAGGGCATCCGGCTGATCTGGGTCGAAACTCCGCCGCTGACGCCTGACTGGGAGGGCGTGCGCGACCGACTGCAAAGGGCATCGGCGGGCTGAGCTGGAGGAGAAAGCTCCGGTCGGTAAACTACGCCGCTCACACTGGAGAATTTCATGTCACGAAACTGGTTGCGCCGCGCCTTGCTGGGGGCCGCGTGCGCCGCTTCATTGCTGCTGGCGGCATGCGGATCCGGCACCATCGAATCGCAATTGACCCCGTCCCGTATCGTTGTATTCGGGGATGGCTTCGCGGACATTGGCCAGAGCGGTACCCGCTACACCGTCAACGACGGCGGCGTCGACAACTGGATCAGCAAGGTCGCGCTTGACTTCGGCCTGCCGTTGACGGCGGTCGCCGCCGGAGGAACGTCTTACGCGACGGCCCACGCCCGTGTGACCCTCAAGCCCGACGACGTCGGTAATGCGGCTACCCCGACGGTGAAGGAGCAGATCGATACCTTCCTGGCCACTGGTGCGATCGGCGTCAACGATCTGTTCATCGTTAATGCCGGGACGTCGGACCTGATCGCGGAGGGCGCTCGCGTTGCTGCCGGCACTGAAACAACGGACCAGCTGGCGGTCAACGCCCGCTTGGCAGGCAAGGATCTGGCCGACCAGGTCCGCCGCTTGGTCAGCGCCGGCGCCAGCCATGTGGTTGTGGTGGGCCCGTACAACCTTGGGCGCTCGCTTTGGGCGACCGCAAGCGGGATGGCAGCGTCGCTCGAAAATGCGAGCAGCCGATTCAACGACGATCTTCTGATCTCCCTGGTCGATCTGGGCGACAAGGTGCTGTATGTCGACGCGGCGCTGCAGTACAACCTCATGATTGCGAATCCAGGAGCGTTCGGCCTGACCAATTCCACGGCGCCGGTCTGCACCTCGGTCGACCCTGGGCCCGGTATCGGGATCGGCCCTGGGGAGGTCAATTCCGGTCTTTGTACGCCGACGACCGTGCTGGCCAACGCTGCTTACAACAAGTACCTGTTTGCCGACAAGGTGTACCCGACGCCGAGGGTGCAGGTCATCTTTGGCGATTACGCGTACGCCCGCATTCGCGCCAGGTTCTGATTCCGCGCAGACGTTTGAGATGTGGCGGACGCGACGCGCGAAATCACTGGTCGCGCGCGGTCCAGTCGATCAGCGCATCGAAGGCCGGGCGCGCGGCGGCGGCTGCTGCATGGTTGGCGACGGCCACAAGGATGTAACGCCGTCCACTGGTGCCGTGGACGTATCCGGCAACGGCCGAGACATCGCGCAGGCTGCCGGTCTTGAGATGGGCCCGCCCGACGCTGCGGCCGCGCAGCTGTTTGAGCGTCCCGTCGGTGCCTGCGACCGGCAGGGACGACACCAGCTCAGGCATCAGCGGTGACGCCCAGGCCAGCTGCAGGAGGGCGCCAAGTTGCTGCGCTGTGATGCGATCGTGGCGCGACCGTCCCGAGCCGTTGTCGATCTTCGGTGGCTCACCACCGAGCCGCTCGCGCCACCAGGACCGAAGGATCTCGCGCGATCCCTCCAGTGTTCCTGCGCCCGTTTGCTGAAGGCTGAGCGTGAGGAACAGCTGCTGCGCCATCACGTTGCTGCTGAATTTGTTGATTTCGCGCACCACCTCGGCCAAGGCCGGCGAGTTGATCTCGAAGCTCGGCTTGTCGGCGGGCGCCGTGCCATCACGCACCACGCCGCTGAACTTGCCACCCATCTCGCGCCACAGGCCGACCAGCGCTCGCTCGTTGTAGGCCCTCGCATCCGCATGCGCCAGCGCCCACAGCTTCTCACCGCAGGACAGGGGAAAACCGCCATTGAAGCGAATCCGCAGCGGGTCCGCCACATCCGCCTTGAGCGTGCCACGCCAGTCGTTGCAAGCGCCGTCGACGAGCGGGACATTCGGCTGGTCGGCCTGCGCACCCGCCAGGCTCGGGTCGACGCCCACCCAGGCCACACCCCGCGCCGGGTCGGGTGCGAAAGTGAACACCACCGACTTGTAGTTCAACAACAGCGCATCCGCGCCCACGTTGTAGGGCCGCAGCGGCTCGCCGTCGAAGTCGCCCGGGTTCTGGTCCGGCACGGCGAAGGCACTGCGGTCGAGCACGATGTCGCCGTGAATCTCGTTGACGCCCGACTGCTGCACCCGGCGCAGCAGCAGCCACAGGCGTTCGA
>JAYUHN010000077.1:0-2464 GCA_043766965.1 Ramlibacter sp.
CCCGGCAGCTGCGCCATCTGCTGCGCCGCGTCGAAGATCGGGCGGTAGCCGGTACAGCGGCAGAGGTTGCCGGACAGTTCCTCCTGCGCCAGCTCGCGCGTGATGGCCCGTCCCCGGCACACGTGGTTCTGGTACATGCCGAACAGGCTCATGACGAAACCGGGTGTGCAGAAGCCGCACTGCGAACCATGGCTGCGGACCATCGCCTCCTGCGCTGGATGCAGCATGCCGTCGGCGCCGGCGATGTCCTGCGCGGTCCACAGCGCCATCGCCGCGATCGAGTGCGCCAGGCGGATGCAGCTGTTGATGGCTCGGTACTCGATGGTGCCGCCACCGGCTTCCCCCGTGGACGTTTGCACCAGCTCGCCCAGCACCACCGTGCATGCCCCGCAATCTCCCTCCCCGCAACCTTCCTTGGTTCCGGTCGCGCCCAGGTCTTCGCGCAACACTTCCAGCAGCGTCCGGTCCGGTGGTACATTGCCGAGCGAGACCAGCCGGCCGCGGCGGATGAAGGTGAGGGTGCTGGTTTCCATGAGAAGAATGCAGTCCGGTAGAGAGATCGAGCGCTTTTCGGCAGGATAGACCTCCACTTCATCAGGGACTCGCACACCGTGCTCCCCGAACGCACCATTTTGCCCAGTTTCAGCCACTGCCAGCTTGGCCCGGTCGTCAATCAATGACCGTGCCCCGTCTCCAGCTTTCCGGCATCACCAAGCGCTATCCGGCCGTGGTGGCCAACAGCGGCGTGTCGCTCACGGTGCTGCCAGGCGAAACCCACGCGGTGCTGGGAGAAAACGGGGCCGGCAAGTCGACCCTGATGAAGATCATCTACGGCTCGGTGAAGCCGGACGAAGGGAGCGTGCGTTGGAACGGGCAGCTGGTGGCAGTGCGCAATCCGCAGGAGGCGAGGGGGCTGGGCATCAGCATGGTGTTCCAGCATTTCAGCCTGTTCGACACGTTGACGGTGGCGCAGAACGTGTGGCTGGGCCTGGACCCGAAACTGACACTGGCCGACGTCACGGCGCGGATCACGGCCAAGGCCGCCGAATACGGCCTCGACATCGATCCGGTCCGGCCGGTGCACACGCTGTCGGTCGGCGAGATGCAGCGGGTCGAGATCATCAGGGCGCTGCTGACCAATCCGCAACTCCTGATCCTGGACGAGCCGACCTCGGTGCTGACGCCGCAGGCCGTGGAGAAGCTGTTCGTGGTGCTGAAGAAGCTGGCGTCCGACGGTTGCAGCATCCTTTACATCAGCCACAAGCTGCACGAGATCCGCGAGCTGTGCAATGCCTGCACGGTGCTGCGAGGCGGCATCGTCACCGGCGTCTGCAATCCGCAGCAGGAGACCAACGCGTCGCTGTCGCGGATGATGATCGGCGCCGAGCCCCCGGCTCTCGAACACCACAGCGTCACCACAGGTGAAACGGTCCTGCGCGTTAACCGGCTGCAGCTGCGCAAGGACGACCCTTTCGGCGTCGACCTGGAGCAGGTGTCGCTGGAGGTGCGGGCCGGCGAGGTGGTCGGTATCGCTGGCGTGTCGGGCAATGGCCAGCAGGAGCTGCTGTATGCCCTGTCCGGCGAAGACACCCGGGCCGACGCCGCGATGATCCAGGTGTTCGGCAGGGATGTCGGTCGCTTCGGGCCGGCGCACCGGCGGCACCTGGGCGTGCACTTCGTCCCGGAAGAACGGCTCGGACGCGGCGCGGTGCCGACGCTCGGGCTGGCGCACAACCTGATGCTGACCCGCACCGATGCGGTCGGCAGGAGCGGCTGGATCGACGTGAGGGCGCTGGAGCAGCAGGCCCGCGACGTCATCGCGCGCTTCAACGTCAAGGCCGGCGGCCCGAACGCGGCGGCGAAGTCGCTCTCGGGCGGCAACCTGCAGAAATTCATCGTCGGGCGCGAGGTCGACGCCAACCCGAAGCTGCTGATCGTGTCGCAGCCCACCTGGGGCGTCGACGTCGGTGCGGCGGCGCAGATCCGCGGCGAGATCCTTGCACTGCGCGCCGCGGGCTGCGCGGTGCTGGTGGTGAGCGAGGAGCTGGACGAGCTGTTCGAGATCAGCGACCGCATTCACGTGATCGCGAAAGGCCGGCTCTCGCCCTCGGTGCATCGGCGCGATGCAACAGTGGCGCAGATCGGGGAGTGGATGTCGGGCCTGTTTTCCCATGCTTAAGCTCGAACCCCGTCCGGAAAGTTCCCGCGTCTGGAGCATCGGTTCGCCGCTGCTGGCGCTCGCCATCACCGTCGTGATCGGCGTGCTGCTGTTTCTGGCGCTGGGCAAGGATCCGGTGCGGGGGCTGCAGGTTTTCTTCTGGGAGCCGATCCGCACGCCGTACGCGCTGGGGGAGCTCATGGTGAAGGCGACGCCGCTGCTGATCATCGCGCTCGGACTGGCTGTGTGCTTTCGCTCCAACGTCTGGAACATCGGCGCCGAAGGCCAGTTCGTGATCGGCGCCGT
>JAYUHN010000078.1:0-2464 GCA_043766965.1 Ramlibacter sp.
GACACGCAGCACGCCCTCAGCCGGCGCCGCAGCCAGGTAATGGCCATGGCCGATGCGCGCGTGGTCGGAATGCGCATGGGTGATGACCGCCCTGGGCACAGGCCGCCAGGGGTCGATGTAGAAATCGCCGGCCGGGCAGTACAGGCCTTCGGCTTTCTGGACGATGAGGTCTTGAGTCATCGCTACAAATACTTTTTTCCCTGCACGGCGAGCGCCACCCGCATCAGGACGAACGCGACCCATTCGCCGGCACGCTGCCGCAGCGGCCGCCGCGCGAATGCCTCCGGGTCCATCCGGTTGCCGCCGTGCGTCATCGCCAGCAGCAGCCGGTTCCGCAGGTCGCGCGAGAAGGCTTCGTCCTGTACCAGCACATTGGCCTCGCGCGCCAGCAACAGGCTCAACGGGTCGAGGTTCGACGAGCCGACGGTGGACCACTGGCCGTCGATCACGGCGACCTTGGCGTGCAGGAAACTGGGTGAATATTCATAGATCTGCACTCCGGCCGCGAGCAACACACCGTAGATTGGCCTCGCCGCGTAATACTGCATGAAGTACTCGTAGCGTCCCTGCAGCAGCAACTGCACTGTCACGCCGCGCCGGGCCGCCCGCACCAGCGCGCTGCGCAGCTTGCGCCCGGGCACGAAGTAGGCATTCGCGATGATGATCTCGCTGCGGGCACGGGCGATGGCACGACGATAAGCCCCCTCGATCGGCGCCCGGTTGCGGACGTTGTCGCGCAACACCAGTGCTGCCTTGGCGCGCTGGTGACCGCCGGATACAGCTGCGGGCGTCATCGCATCGCGGCCCGGGCGCGCCGCCCGCAGCGACTGCAGCGCGCCTGCCAGCCTTGCCTGTTTCAGCTGCTGCACCGCCTGCAGCCGCTGCCACATGCGGTCCATGGTGGCGCGCACGGCCACGGCCAGTGGGCCCGTCACGCGCAGGGCGAAATCAAGGCGCGGATGTTCCAGTCGTCCGTAGTCGGGGTCGTTGAAATCGTCCAGGATGTTGATGCCGCCGCAAAACGCGATCTCACCGTCGACGACGCACAGCTTGCGATGCATCCGGCTCCAGTTGCCCGGCCACAGCACACCGAAGCGGCCGGGCGGCGCATACGACCGCCACTGCACGCCCGCCTGGGCGAAGCGCTCGGCCCAGGAGGGCGGGATGGTCGCGGTGCCGAAACCGTCCACCACCACCATGACGTCGACTTCCCGCCGCGCCGCACGCTCCAGCGCATACGCCACGTCCGCACCGGTGGCGGTGAAGTCGAAGATGTAAGTCTCCAGCCGCACCTCGGCACGCGCACCGTCGATCGCATCGATCAACGCCGGGAACATCTCCCGGCTGCCTTGAAGCAGATCGAGCCGGTGGCCGGGACGCAGCGGGGGAATGCCATGACTCATCGCGCGCGAGCTACAGCTTGAACTCCGCGATCAGCGGCAGGTGGTCCGACATGCGCCACCAGATGCGGCCCTTGGGCACCTCCAGTCCGACCGGCTTCAGGCCGCGGCAATAAACGAAATCGAGCTGCGACAACGGCAGCCGCGCGGGATAGGTCGCCACGCGCTCGTCGATGAAGTCCTGGAAGCCAAGCCCGTTCATGACCGGACGCAGCTTGTTGCCCCAATCGTTGAAGTCTCCCGCCACCAAAACCGGTGCGGTGCGGGGAATCTCACGCCCGATGTACAGGCCCAACTGTTCGATCTGGCGCACCCGGCTGCCCGCGATCAGCCCGAGATGAAGCACGATGACATGCACCGTGCGGCGCTCGACCTGCACTTCCACGTGCAGCAGCCCTCGTTGTTCGAAGCGGTGGTCGGACATGTCCTCGTGCCCATGCGACACGATCGGCCAGCGTGACAGCAGCGCATTGCCATGCTCACCGTGCTTGGTCCTGGCATTGGTCTGGTACACCGCCTGGTAGCCCTCGGGACAGAGGAAATCAGCCTGCGGCAACTCCGGCCAGCGGCTGAAGAAGCGCTCCTCCCGCCGATGGAGCTTGCGCACCTCCTGCAGGCACACCACATCCGAGTCGAGTTGCTCGACTGCGTGTCCCAGGTTGTGGATCTCCAGCCGCCGAACCGGTCCGATGCCTTGAACCCCCTTGTGGATGTTGTAGGTCGCGACCCTGAAAACCGTCATGAGGACGTCGCCCCCACGCCCGGCCGTGCCGGTCTGCCCCCCGAGGGGGCGTTCGCTTGCTTGAAGCGGTTCTGCGCTGCGCTCATTTCATAAATTGTGGCAGCATGAGGATGGCCTCGGCATTGGAGGGCGAGAAACAGGCGTCGGCGGCCTCCCGCCATGGCAGCCACCGGTACCCCGTGTGCTCGCGGGGATTGAGCGCGACGGCCGTGCCCGCCGGCACGCACAGGCCGAAGACATGTTCGGCGTTGCGCGTGACTCCCGGCGCGTAGCGGTGCCGCCAGCGCGGATAGATGTCGTAGACATTTTCCAGCTGCCAGTC
>JAYUHN010000079.1:0-6606 GCA_043766965.1 Ramlibacter sp.
CCGCCATCCGCTGCGCCAGCGGGTTCTGGCCAAACGGCGATAGCGGGTTGCTATAAAGCTTCGCGGCCGCTTGCGCAAAATCGGCAAACGGCTCCATCAGAGAGCGATGGGCTTCGTAGATCTGGTAGAGCATGATGGTTCCGGGTTGCTGCAGTGCAATATATCATCCCGTCCCCGGCCGTTGGAGGGAGTTCCCTCTAGCTTGGCGTTGGGCTGAACCGGGGGCTTGATGAGTGGCGCACTAGGCACCGCGCCAGATCAAGCTGCTGCCCGTGAGCAGCAGGATGCCGTACAGCACTTGCAGGAAGCGCCTGCGGTCAAGTTTGAGGTTGATCCGGTGGCCGAGGTACAGCCCCAGCAACATCGCGGGCAGCAGAGCCAGCACCAGCAACAGCAAGGACTGGTCGAAATACGTGCCGGCAACAGCGAAAAGCGTCACCCGGATGAAGGAGCTCACCGTCAGCACAGCGGTCTGCGTGGCCCGGATCTGTTGTGGATCGTCCAGCCGTCGCACCAGATACATCGAATAGACCCAGCCGCCGGCGCCGAACAGGGCGCTCAGGATGCCGCCCGCGCCACCGAACCACCAGGCCCAGTGAGGGGAGAGCGGCGGTTGCGGCTGCTTCGGACGCAAGCCATTGAGTGCGTACAGCACGACGAAGATGCCGAGCAGCAACATCAGCATTCGCACCGGGACAGCGAACAGCAGCCACGCGCCGAGCGCGCTGCCGATCACCATGGCGGGCACCAGGGCCAGCAGCTCCTTTCGCACGACATGTGCGCCCAGACGCACGCCGTTGGTGCAAGAAGCCGTGAAGTCGGTCAGAGCCAGGGCCGGAATCACGGTCGAAAGCGGGAGCACATGAGCCAGCAGCGGCGCTGAGACCAGCGTGGTGCCGAAACCAACCAGCCCGAACACCACATAGGCCGCAATCAGGGTTGGCTCGGCCACCAGCAGGACGGTCAAGTCAGGCACGGAAGGCGTCCTGACTTGGCAAGCGGCGCCTCAGAGCACTTTGGCGATCGACGCGCAGACGTAGTCGATGTTCTTGCTGTTGAGGGCGGCGACGCACATCCGGCCGGTGTCGGTGCCATAGACCCCGAACTCGTTGCGCAGCCGGACCATCTGCTCCTTGCCGAGGCCCGAATAGCTGAACATCCCGATCTGCGTGGTGATGAAACTCATGTCCTCCTTCACCCCGGCGCCCTTGAGCTTTTCGACCAGCGCCGTTCGCATCTGCTTGATGCGAAGCCGCATGTCGCCCAGTTCCTTCTCCCAGATCACCCGCAGTTCGGGCGTGTTCAGAACCATCGCCACCACGGTGCCGCCGTGGATGGGCGGGTTGCTGTAGTTGGTGCGGATCACGATTTTCAAATGCGACAGCACCCGGCCGGCTTCTTCCTTGTCCTGGCACAGGACCGAGAGCGCGCCGACGCGTTCGCCATACAGGCTGAAACTCTTGGAGAACGACGTGGCGACGAAAAAGTTCTGGCCGGATGCGGCGAACTTGCCGACCACGGCGCCGTCCTCGGTAATGCCGGAGCCAAAGCCCTGGTAGGCCAGGTCCAAAAACGGCACCAGCTTGCGCGCCTTGACGGCGGCGATCACCTGGTCCCATTGCCCCGGCGTGATGTCGTAGCCGGTCGGGTTGTGGCAGCAGGCGTGGAGCACGACGATCGTGCCTTCCGCCGCACCGTTCAGAGCGCCGACCATCGCATCGAAGTCGACCCCGCCTTGCTCGGCGCTGTAATAGGGATAGCTTTCGACGGTGAACCCGGCCTGGGCGAACAGGGCGCGGTGGTTTTCCCAGCTCGGGTCGCTGATCAGGACTTTGGCAGCGGGGTTCAGGCGCTTGAGGAAGTCGGCTCCGAGCTTCAGTGCGCCCGTGCCCCCCAGAGCCTGGACCGTCGTCACCCGGCCGCCCTTGACGGCATCGCTTTCGACCCCAAATACGAGGTTCCTCACAGCGCTGTCATAGGCGGCGATGCCGTCGATGGGCAGGTATCCGCGGGCCTTCGGCACTTCCATCATCTTCCGCTCGGCTTCCTGCACACACTGCAGCAGTGGCAGCTTGCCGTCGTCGTCGTAGTAGACGCCCACGCCCAGATTGACCTTGTGCGGGTTGGCATCGGCGTTGAACTGCTCGTTGAGGCCCAGGATGGGGTCGCGCGGGGCCATTTCGACGGCGCTGAACAAAGACATAGATTCCTTCTGGGGGGGACCGCTGGCGAAGACTCCGGCGCTGTTGTACCCTGTCCGGTTGGCCCGATTTTAACTGTCCGCTCTCACACCCTTGCCATGTCCGACCTGTCCGAAGTGATCCACGAAGCGCCGCCGGGCGAGTTCATCAGCTTTCCCGATTCACCGTTCGAGCTGTACCTGCCGTATCCGCCGGCGGGCGACCAGCCGGCGGCGATCGAAAAACTGGTCGAGGGCATCCGCGACGGCGAGGTGTTCCAGACCCTGCTGGGCGTGACCGGCTCCGGCAAGACCTTCACCATGGCGAACGTGATCGCGCGCATGGGACGCCCGGCCATCGTCTTCGCACCCAACAAGACGCTCGCGGCCCAGCTGTACAGCGAGTTTCGCGAGTTCTTTCCGAAGAACGCGGTGGAATACTTCGTCAGCTATTACGACTACTACCAGCCCGAGGCGTACGTTCCGCAGCGCGACCTGTTCATCGAGAAAGACAGCTCGATCAACGAGCACATCGAGCAGATGCGGCTGTCGGCCACCAAAAGCGTGCTGGAACGGCGCGACACCATCATCGTCGCGACGGTGAGTGCGATCTACGGCATCGGCGCCCCCGAGGACTACACCCAGATGCGTTTCATCACACGCGTCGGCGACAAGGTCGGACAGCGCGACATCATCTCGAAGCTGATCCGGATGCAGTACAACCGCAACGAGCAGGATTTTTCGCGTGGCAGCTTCCGGGTTCGCGGCGACACCATCGACATCTTTCCGGCCGAACACAGCGAGCTGGCGATCCGCATCGAGCTGTTCGACGACGAGATCGAATCGCTGCAGCTGTTCGATCCGCTGACCGGCCGGGTGCGCCAGAAGGTGCCGCGCTTCACGGTCTATCCGTCAAGCCACTACGTGACGCCGCGTGAGAAGGTGGTGTCGGCGGTGGAGAGCATCAAGCTGGAGCTGGCCGAACGGCTGAAGGAATTCGTCTCGCAAGGCAAGCTGGTGGAGGCGCAGCGCCTGGAGCAGCGCACTCGCTTCGACCTGGAGATGCTGAGCGAGATCGGTCATTGCAAGGGCATCGAGAACTACACGCGGCACCTGTCCGGCGCTCCGCCCGGCGCGCCGCCTTCCACGCTGACCGATTACATGCCCAAGGACGCCCTGATGTTCCTGGACGAAAGCCACCAGATGGTCGGCCAGCTGGGCGCGATGTACAACGGCGACCGGGCCCGCAAGACGACGCTGGTGGAGTACGGCTTCCGCTTGCCGTCGGCGCTGGACAACCGGCCGCTGAAGTTCGAGGAATTCGAGACGCGCATGCGCCAGGTGATTTTCGTGTCGGCGACGCCCGCCGCCTACGAGAACGAGCACGCGGGACAGGTGGTCGAGCAGCTGGTGCGTCCGACCGGCCTGGTCGATCCACAGGTGGAAGTCCGGCCGGCGACGCACCAGGTCGACGACGTGTTGCAGGAAATCCGCATCCGCTCGGAAAAGAACGAGCGTGTGCTGATCACGACCCTGACCAAGCGGATGGCCGAACAGCTGACCGACTATCTCGCCGACAACGGCGTCAAGGTCCGCTACCTGCACAGCGACATCGACACAGTGGAGCGGGTCGAGATCCTGCGCGATCTGCGGCTGGGTGCATTCGACGTCCTGGTCGGCATCAACTTGTTGCGCGAGGGCCTGGATATCCCGGAGGTGTCGCTGGTGGCGATCCTGGACGCCGACAAGGAGGGCTTCCTGCGGGCCGAGCGCTCGCTGATCCAGACCATCGGACGGGCCGCGCGCAACCTGAACGGCCGGGCCATCCTGTACGCGGACCGCATGACCGAATCGATGAAAAAAGCCATCGGCGAGACCGAGCGGCGGCGCGTCAAGCAGATCGCCCACAACGAGCTTCATGGCATCACGCCGCGGAGCATCGTGAAAAAGGTGCGTGACCTGATCGACGGCGTCTACAGCGAGAAGACCAGCAGGGAGATGGAAAAACAGGAATTGCAGCGGGCGATGACCCAGGACATGTCGGAAAAGGACGTGGCCAAGGAGATCAAGCGGCTCGAAAAGCAGATGCTCGAACACGCCCGCAACCTGGAATTCGAAAAGGCGGCGCGGGTGCGCGACCAGTTGTCGATCCTGAAGGAGCAGGCGTTCGGGGCGGCAGTCCACGACAACGTCATTCCGATCCAGGCCGGGCTTCGCAGCTGAGTTGGGCACTCGGCACTGCCGCAGACTGACCGCCGGGCAGTCCCGCGACCTGAACGAAACACCAGCTCCGTGGTATACTTGACTTAATTAGTCAAGAACAGATTTACGACAAAAGCCGGCCTGGAAGAGGCCGGCGGGGCCTGGCAAAAACCGGGTGCGGGTGGAGACGGGTACCCCTGAGGCAGTCGCCGGGAGGGGTGGTTTCAACGAAGCCGGGCATTAAGGAGCTTTTTATGCGTCTCACAACCAAAGGCCGCTTTGCGGTCACTGCGATGATCGATCTGGCGCTGCGCCAGAACAATGGCCCAGTCACGCTGGCGGCAATCAGCCAGCGCCAGCAGATCTCGCTGTCGTATCTCGAGCAATTGTTCGGCAAGTTGCGCCGGCACGAGCTGGTGGAATCGACCCGGGGTCCTGGCGGCGGCTACACGCTGGGCCGAAAGGCGGCGAATATCACCGTCGCCGACATCATCGTGTCCGTCGACGAGCCGATCGACGCTACCCAGTGCGGCGGCAAGGAAAACTGCGGCGACGAGGGCGGCCGCTGCATGACCCACGAGCTGTGGGCGGCGCTGAACCAGCGGATGGTCGAATTCCTTGACTCGGTGACGCTGCAGAAGCTGGTCGAGGATCAGCTCGCCAAAGGCGTGCAGATCGAGGACAAGCCGGCGGTCAAGCGCGCCATTTCGAGCCAACCGGTGGTCAAGCCGATCCGGGTCAACGCGCCGAACTCGGTGTTCGCCCTTGGCAACTCGTTTGCGAAATCGTGATGCGGCAAGCCCCGGTGCCGGCACGGCCTTTGTAAAACGGCGATCCTCGAACTGCAGCAGGCACCGCTGAATTCGATTCACGACAGCATATCAAGAGCCAGCTATGGACAATACTCCGCATTTCCCGATCTACCTCGATTACGGCGCCACGACGCCGGTTGACCCGCGTGTGGTGGACGCGATGATTCCATGGTTGCGCGATCACTTCGGCAATCCGGCGTCACGCAGCCACTCCTGGGGCTGGGAAGCGGAAGCGGCGGTCGAGAAGGCGCGTGGCGAGGTGGCGGACCTGATCGGCGCCGATCCGCGCGAGATCGTCTGGACTTCCGGCGCGACCGAGTCGGACAACCTGGCCCTGAAAGGCGCCGCGCAGTTCTACAAGACGCGCGGCAAGCACCTGCTCACGGTGAAGACCGAGCACAAGGCGGTGCTCGACACCATGCGCGAGCTTGAGCGCCAGGGCTTTGAGGTGACCTACCTCGACGTGCAGGAAGACGGAATGCTGGACCATGAGGTGCTCAAGGCCGCCATCCGGCCGGACACGATCCTGGTCAGCGTCATGTTCGTCAACAACGAGATCGGTGTTATCCAGGATATCGCCGCCATCGGCGCGATGTGCCGCGAGAAGGGCATTGTTTTCCATGTCGATGCGGCTCAGGCCACCGGTAAGGTGCAGATCGACCTGAAGACGCTGCCCGTCGACCTCATGAGCCTGGCTTCGCACAAGACTTATGGTCCCAAGGGCATCGGCGCCTTGTACGTGCGGCGCAAGCCGCGGGTCCGGCTGGAGGCCCAGATGCACGGCGGCGGCCACGAGCGCGGCATGCGTTCGGGCACGCTGCCGACGCACCAGATCGTCGGCATGGGCGAAGCGTTCAGGATTGCGAGGGCCGAGATGGAGCAGGACAACGCGAAGGCCCGCGCCTTGAACCGGCGGTTGCTGGACGGATTGAAGGATGTGGAGCAGGTGTTCCTCAACGGCCACGCACAAAAGCGGGTGCCTCATAACCTCAACATGAGCTTCAACTTCGTCGAGGGGGAGTCGCTGATCATGGGCATCAAGGGCCTGGCGGTGTCGTCCGGCTCGGCCTGCACCTCGGCCTCGCTGGAGCCGAGCTATGTGCTGCGCGCCCTCGGCCGCAGCGACGAGTTGGCCCACAGCAGCCTGCGAATGACCATCGGCCGCTTCACGACCGAAGAAGAAATCGATTTCGCGATCGCCACGATCCGGCAGAACGTCGCCAAGCTGCGGGACTTGAGCCCGCTATGGGAGATGTTCCAGGACGGGATCGACATCGGCTCGATCCAGTGGACGGCGCACTGACAGACGTATAGACCAAGAGGACCTGAAATGGCTTATTCCGAAAAAGTCGTGGATCACTACGAAAATCCACGCAACGTGGGCTCCTTCGACAAGGGCGACGAGAGCGTGGG
>JAYUHN010000080.1:0-6603 GCA_043766965.1 Ramlibacter sp.
CGGCTGCGTGAATTCCTCGCCATGCGCTGCAAGGGCAACGAGCACTGGCGCGGCCACGAAGCCCTGAGCGACGAAGCCTTCATGCTGCGCCACGGCGCCTGGCGCGGCCCGTACGAGGAAGGCACCCTGTTCTTCTACATCGACGAATACATCAAGGACGCCCCGAAAGACCTGCTCGCCGTGCTCGGCGCCACGGCCGACTGGCTGGGCCGCAGCCTGAAGAAGGAATCGACGCTGGTCGAGAAGAACATCGACGCGCTCGGCGGCCTGCTGCAGCTGAACCCGGCCGAACGTGCGCTGCTGCTTTATGGCACGCTGGCGCGCTATCAACGCGACTTGCGCGGGCTGCTGGTCGAGTTCAAGGTCTCGAACGCGCAGGAGGCGTATGCGGCGATCGCAAGCGTGGCGGGCGTGAGCGAGACCGATGTGGCCGAAGCCTTGCGCGCGGGCTCACGGCTCGAGCGCATCGGCATGGTCGAGAACCTGATCTCCGAACACAACATCACCGACCTGGCCGACCTGATGAAGGTCAGCGAGAAACTGCCGCCCGTGCTGATGCGGGAATACCGCGACCAGAACGAGCTGATGGCGGTTTTCACCCGGCCATCGGCCAAGACCCTGCTGGGCCTGAGCGACTTCGGTTTCGTCGAAGACGATGCGCAGGTGCTTTGCTCGCTGCTGAGCAATGCGGTCGCGCGCAAGGAACCCGGCGTCAACGTGCTGCTGTACGGGCCGCCCGGCACCGGCAAGACCGAACTGGCGAAGGTGGTGGCGCAGGCCAGCGGTCTGGAATTGTTCGAGGTGGAATACGCCGACCGGGACGGCAACTCGCTCAGCGGCCGGGACCGCTACCGGTCGTTGCAGATCGCACAGGTGTTCCTGAAGGGCAGCGCGCAGGCGGCACTGTTGTTCGACGAGGTGGAAGACGTCTTTCCGCCAATTTCGAGTGAAGCCGCGCAGTTGATGGCGCGGGCCGAGCAGGTGGTGGCGCCGGCGAGCAACAGCGTGAGCGGCAAGGCCTGGGTCAACCAGATCCTGGAATCGAATGCGGTGCCGACGATCTGGGTCACCAACCGCATCGAGCAGATCGATCCGGCGTTCCGGCGCCGCTTCGCCTACCACCTCGAGCTCAAGTCGCCGCCGCCGGGCGCCCGCGAAGGGCTGGTGCGCAAGACGCTGGACGGCACCCCGGTGTCGGATGCTTTCGTCGCCAAACTCACCGAGCGCAAGGGCCTGACGCCGGCGCAGATCCGCACGGCGGTTCGCTTCGCCGGACTGGCCACCTCCGACAAGGCCAGCGTGGAGAGCCTGATCGAGCGGCAGCTGAAAAATTCCGACCAGGCGCTGGGCACGCGGCCGCAGGATGGACGGGCCCGGCGCAGTGTCACCAGCTACGACCTGGACATGCTTAACGTCGAGAGCCGCTTCGAGATTCCGCGCATCGTCACTGCGCTGCACGCGCGTGGCCACGGCACGCTGTGTTTCTACGGCGCGCCGGGGACTGGCAAGACTGCGCTGGCCGAACACATCGCCAAGAGCCTGGACCAGCCGCTTCTGGTCAAGCAGGCCAGCGATCTCATGAGCAAGTTCGTCGGCGAGACCGAACAGAACATGGCGGCGATGTTCCGTGAAGCAGAGAACGAAAAGGCTGTGCTGCTGCTGGACGAGGCCGATAGTTTCCTGCAGGACCGGCGTGGCGCCCAGCGCACCTACGAAGTGACCGAGGTGAACGAGATGCTGCAAGGCATGGAGCGTTTCGCCGGAATCTTCGTCTGCACCACCAATCTGCTGGACCGGCTCGACCAGGCGGCGCTGCGGCGCTTCACCTTCAAGATCAAATTCATGCCGCTGAACGCCTTGCAGCGCGAAAAGATGTTCGTCACCGAGGCGCTGGCCGGCGACCCGACGTTGCTGACGCCGGAGATCCGCGCGCGGCTGGCGCGGCTGGAGCAGCTTTGTCCGGGTGACTTCGCCGCCGTCAAACGCCAGGTCGACATCCTTGCCGCGGAATTCAGCGCCGCCGAGTTCCTCGACCAGCTCGAGGCGGAGCACCGCATCAAGCCCGAGGTGCGCGAGGCCCGGAACATCGGCTTTCTCCAGTAGCAGCCGGCTTCACAAGCCGTTTGCAGTCGCGGCCTATACTGGCGCCATCGAGCTCTTCAGGGTCGGATGCAATGTTGTACAGCGTCAGAACAAGTGCCGGGGTGTGCCCCTCGACCCACAAGGGCGCCCGCGCCCCCCAGATTTTCCAGATCGTTGCCGTGTCGGCGCTGCTGGCGTTGGGCGCGGCGGGCTGTGGCGGCGGCGGAGGCGGTCCGGATCCGGCGCCCGCTGCTGCGTCTGCCAACACAGTGCCGGTGGTGCCGGCGCCGGCCGCTGCAGCACCTGCGGCGGCTGCCGCTTCCGCTGCATCGCCGGCCACCGCTTCCACGCCGGCCGAGCCGATCCAGAAGTCGGTGCTGTCGCAGGATATGTGCGCCGCGCCGCGCGCGGGGATCGACCCGTCGACTGGCTCGGCTTTCCTGGACAAGCCGGGCACGGTGGCGCTGGAAAAGAGCTGGGTACGCGCCTGGATCGACGAAACCTATCTTTGGTTCGACGAAATACCCGCGAGCATCCAGGCAGCCGTGTATTCGACGCCGCAGGCGTTTTTCGATGCGTTGCGCACCCCGGCGGTCACCGCTTCGGGCAAGCCGCGCGACCGCTTTCACTTCATCTACCCGACCAGCGTGTGGCATGACCTGTCGCAGTCCGGCGTCACCTCCGGTTATGGCTTCGAGCTGGCGATCCTGAAGGCGCAGCCGCCGCGCGATGTACGGGTGGCATACACCGAACCCGGAACGCCGGCGGCATTGGCGGGCATCGGCCGCGGCGTCAGGGTGATCGGCGTCGACGGCGCGGATGTGCTGGCGAGCAAGTCGGTGGACGTGGTGAATGCCGGCCTGTTCCCCGCGGCGGCCGGCCAGTCGCACACTTTGAACCTGCAGGAGCTGGACGGAAGCGTCCGCACGGTGGTGCTGACATCCGCCAGGATCACCACCTTGCCAGTGCAGAACGTCAAGACGCTGGAGACTGCCACCGGGCGGGTCGGCTACCTGCAGTTCAATGATCACGTTGCGACCTCCGAGGGGCAGTTGATCGCCGTGATGTCCAGGTTCAAGGATGACGGCGTGCAGGACCTGGTGCTGGACCTGCGCTACAACGGCGGCGGGCTGCTGGACATCGCAAGCGAACTGGCGTTCATGATCGCCAGCCCGCAGGCGACGGCGGGCGCCGTATTCGAGCGGCTGCAGTTCAACCGCAAGAACCCGTTCCGGCTCAGTGATGCCGACACGGTCACGCCCTTTCATGCGACGAGCGTGGGCTTTTCGACGCCGCAAGGGCTGCCGTTGCCGCAACTCGGGTTGTCGCGTGTCACGGTGCTTACCGGCCCCGACACCTGCTCGGCCAGCGAATCCATCATCAACGGCCTGCGCGGCGTCAACGTGCAGGTCACCCAGATCGGCGGCACGACCTGCGGCAAGCCGTATGGCTTCATCCCGCACGACAATTGCGGCAGCACCTACTTCGCGATCCAGTTCAAGGGCGTCAACAACAAGGGCTTCGGCGACTATGCGGACGGCATTGCACCAACCTGCGTGGTGGCCGACGACTTCAGCCGCCCGCTGGGCGACCCGACGGAAGGCCGGCTGGCAGCCGCCCTGGGGTATCGCGCCACCGCAACCTGTCCGCCGGCCCCGGTCGCTGCATTGCAGGCGGCGGTGGCGGACAACCTGGCACAACCGCTGCTGTCAGGCAAGGCCGCTTTGCGCAACATCCGGGTGCTGCGCCCGGGACTGTTCGACCGTCGCTAGACGAATCCTGACCCCTATATTCATGTGAACGAGTTTTTCAGGAGGAGCGATGCCGATCGGCCGCCGAAATGATTTCAGGCCGGTGAGTTCCGGCGCCCTGGTGCTCGGTGCGGCGCTCTTGGCCGCCCTGCTGCTGGCGGGTTGCGGCGGCGGCGGCACAGCCGGGCAGATTTTCCCGGCTTTTACCAGCCAGCCGAACACTGCCGTGCCCGTGCCGCCGGCGGACGAGATTCAGAGCTCGCTGTTGTCGGCCAACATGTGCTCGCTGCCGCGCACTGGCGTCGGTCCGTTCACCGGCGTTCCCTATCCCGACCAGCCCGGTTCCATCGCCCAGGAGAAGAGCTGGTTGCGCGCCTGGATCGACGAGACCTATCTCTGGTACGACGAGGTTCCGGCCAGCGTCCGTTCTGGCTCCTACACCTTGCCGCAGCAGTTCTTCGCCGACTTGCGCACGCCGGCGCTGACGCCTTCCGGCAAGCCGCGCGACCGGTTCCATTTCCTGTACGAGACGGCTGTGTGGGAGGCGCTGTCCCATTCCGGCATCGAACCCGGTTACGGCTTCGACCTGTCGATCGTGAAGAGGCAGATTCCGCGCGAAGTGCGCGTGGCGTACACCGAGCCGGGGTCGCCTGCCGCCAGGGCGGGGGTCGGACGGGGCGCGAAAATCATCGGCGCAGACGGCGTCGACGTGGTGAACAGCGTCACGGTCAATGCCTTGAACGCTGCGCTGTTCCCCAAGACCGCGGGGCAGTCGCACAGCTTCCAGCTGCAGGACCTGGACGGCAGCGTGCGGACCGTGGCCCTGACCTCGGCTGCGATCACCAAGGTCCCGGTGCAGAACGTGCAGACGCTGGACACCCCCACCGGGAAGGTCGGCTACTTCCTGTTCAACGACGTCCTGGAGCCGTCCGAAGCGCAACTGATCGCGGCGATGACGAAATTCAAGGCCGACGGCGTGCAGGACCTGGTGCTGGATCTCCGCTACAACGGCGGCGGGCTGCTTGCCATCGCCAGCCAGCTGGCGTTCATGATCGCGAGCCCGCAGGCAACCACCGGCACGGTGTTCGAGCGACTGCAGTTCAACCGCAAGAATCCGTTTCAACTGGGCGACGCCAACACGGCCACCAGGTTTTTTTCGACCAGCCTCGGCTTCTCCACGCCCAAGGGCCGGCCGCTGCCGCAACTCGGTTTGTCCCGGGTGACCGTGCTTGCCGGTGCCGACACGTGTTCGGCCAGCGAAGCCATCATCAATGGCCTGCGCGGCGTGAACGTGCAGGTCGACGTGATCGGCAACACCACCTGCGGCAAGCCCTACGGCTTCATTCCGCAGGACAACTGCGGCACCACCTACTTTGCGATCCAGTTCAAGGGCGTCAACAACCAGGGCTTCGGCGACTATGCCGACGGCATTGCGCCGACCTGCGTGGTGGCGGACGATTTCGGCCATGCCCTGGGCGATCCGGCGGAAGGCCGGCTGGCCGCGGCGCTCAGCTACCGGGCGAACGGCGCCTGTCCTCCGGCGCCCGTGGCCCTGTCGTCGCGCCTTGAAGGGACCGGCGACGCTTTGCTGTCGGGCAAATCGCCGGGCCGGACCGGCCGCTTCCTGCAGCCCGGCGCCGCGAGCATGCGCCAGGTGCGACCCTAGGCCTGCTGCGACACAACCCGCAGCACGTCTTCGCCATACGCCTCGAGCTTCCTGGCGCCAAGGCCACTGACGCCCTGCAGGTCGCGCAGCGTGTTGGGCGCCAGCGCGGCGATCGCGGCCAGCGTTGCGTCGTGGAAGATCACGTAAGCCGGCAGGTTGTGCGCGCGGGCAACCTCGCCCCGCCATGCCTTCAGCGCCGCGAAGCGGGCCTGGCCATCGGCTGTCAGTGCCGCAGCGGCCGGCGACGGCTGCGAACTGCCGCTGCGGGTCGAACGCCGGCGCTCGGACGGCAGCGACACCGATTCGCGCAGCAACACCCGGGTCTCGCCCTTGAGCACCCCGCGTGAACCCTCGGTGAGCTGCAGCGTGTTGAAAGCCTGCGAGTCGACAGCCAGCGCTCCGGTCGCAATCAGCTGGCGCAGCACTCCGCGCAGCTGCCCTTCGCTGAAGTCGGCGCCGAGGCCGAAGGTGGTGAGGGTGTCGTGCCCGAACTGGGCGACCTTCTCGGTCGCCTTGCCGCGCAGGATGTCCATCACATGGCCGCCGCCGAAACTGATGCCGCTCGCCTGCTGCACGCGGTAGACGGTCGACAGCAGCTTGCGCGCGGCGTCGGTGCCGTCCCAGATCTGCGGCGGCGTCAGGCAGTTGTCGCAGTTGCCGCATCTGGTGGATGTGGCCCCCACGCCTCCCAGACTCTCGCCAAAGTACTTCAGCAGGCGCACCCGCCGGCAGTCGGTCGCTTCGGCCAGGGCCAGCAGCGCGTCGAGCTTGCCGCGCATCACCTGCTTGAACTCTTCGCCGGCGGGGCTCTCGTCGATCATCCGGCGCTGGTTGACCACGTCCTGCAGCCCGTAGGCCATCCAGGCTGCCGCGGGCAAGCCGTCCCGGCCGGCACGCCCGGTTTCCTGGTAGTAGCCCTCGATGTTCTTGGGCATGTCCAGGTGTGCGACGAAGCGCACGTCCGGCTTGTCGATGCCCATGCCGAAGGCGATGGTCGCGACCATCACCACGCCGTCTTCTCGCAGGAACCGGTCCTGGTGCCGCTGCCGCACCTCCGGGTCGAGGCCGGCGTGATAGGGCAGGGCGTCGATGCCTTGCGCGCTC
>JAYUHN010000081.1:0-2462 GCA_043766965.1 Ramlibacter sp.
CATCCAGATGCCGAAGCTCTGCAGCGGCGAGCGGCAGTTCAGCGTGCGCATTTCCTGCAGCAGCACCTTGGCTTGCAGGCTGGACAGGCCGGCGCCGCCGTAGGCCTGCGGCCAGGTCGGCACGGTCCAGCCCTTGGCGGCCATCACGTCCAGCCACTGTTGCTGCGCCGCTGAACTGAACTTCGCCTTGCGCCCGCCCCAGCAGGCGTCGTCGTCGCTGGTCATCGGCCGGCGCATCTCCGCCGGGCAGTGGGCGCTCAGCCAGGCGCGAGTTTCTTCGCGGAAGGCAGCCAGTTCGGGGGTCAGGTCGATCGCGGTGGCAGTGGCCATGGGTGTGTGCTTTTGGTCGCGTCAGTGGGGGCGTGCGTGGCGGCGTGCGTGGGGACTTGAGTGGGACGTGAATGCGGCGCCAGGGTGGCCACTCGCCGAGCCGCAGCGTAGCAGAAGCCCTCTCTCAAGTGCAAACCCTGATTTCTAAAAGTGAGGGTTCGCGAAGAAGTTCCCAGGGATAACTAGGGGAAAACCACAGCGTACCTCGGCTTCTAGATCGGCACATGATGGCGGCGATCGCCAGTGGCATGCGGCCGTGGCGACCAGGAGAAGACAGCCTTGAACCCACCCCTGATTTCGCTTTTGCGGCGGCCAGCCTGATGCGCGGCTATGTGTTGCGCCGCCTGCTGGCGCTGCTGCCCACGCTGGTGCTGGCCAGCATCATCGTGTTCGTCACTGTCCGGCTGATTCCGGGCGATGTGATCGACCTGATGCTCAGCCAGAACGATGTGTCGGCCGACAAAAAGAGCCGCGACGACATCATTGCCGCGCTGGGTTTCGACAAGCCGATGTGGCAGCAGTACCTGCACTGGGTTTCGGCCATCGTCTTCCACGGCGACCTCGGCAAATCACTGTGGCAGGGCACGCCGGTCACCGAGCACCTGCTCGCCCGGCTGCCGGTCACTTTCGAGCTGGGCTTCATCGCGATGGTCGTCGGCCTGGTCATCGCGCTGCCGATCGGCATTTACTCGGCCGTGCGCCAAGACACCGCGGGTGACTACGTCGCCCGCAGCTTCTCGATCCTGCTGCTGGCCGTGCCGAGCTTCTGGCTGGGCACCATGGTGGTGGTGTTCCCGTCGATCTGGTGGGGCTGGTCGCCATCGGTCGACTACGTGGCCTTCTTCAAATCGCCCGGCGACAACTTGTCTCAGATGCTGCTGCCGGGCATCGTGCTGGGCGCGGCGCTGTCGGCCATCACCATGCGCATGACCCGCACGATGATGCTGGAGGTGCTGCGCCAGGACTACATCCGCACCGCCTGGGCCAAAGGCTTGAGCGAGCGGCTGGTGATCGTGCGCCACGCGCTGCGCAACGCGATGATCCCGGTGGTCACGCTGATCGGCCTGCAGGCGCCGCTGCTGATCGGCGGCGCGGTGATCATCGAGCAGATCTTCGTCATCCCCGGCATGGGCTTGCTGTTGCTCGATGCGGTGCAGCAGCGCGACTACCCCATCATCACCGGCGTGTTCCTGGTGGTCGGCGTGGCGGTGATGCTGATCAACTTGGCGGTCGACTTGAGCTACGGCTTCCTTGACCCCAAAGTGAGGATGCGCTGATGAGTGCCGTGCTGCCTACCGTCGACACCACCAGTTCGGCCGCGTCGAAACCCCTCAGCCACAGCTTCTGGGCCCGCTTGTGGCGCGACAAGCCGCTGGGCGCGGTGGGGGGCGTGGTGCTGCTGGCCTTCGTGGTGATCGGCGTCTTCGCCGACTTCATCGCCCCCTTCGATTTCAACGAGATCGCGCCGCTCGACCGCATGCAGGCCCCCAGCCTGGCGCACTGGTTCGGCACCGACAACCTGGGCCGCGACGTGCTGTCGCGCTGCATTTACGGCGCCCAGCTGTCGGTCATCATCGGCTGCTCGGCGGCCGCGCTGGCCACGCTGATCTCGGCGGTGCTGGGCATCGTCAGCGGCTACTTCGGCGGCAAGATCGACCTCGGCCTGCAGCGCGTGGTCGACGCCTGGATGAGCTTTCCCGACCTGATCGTGCTGATCGTGGTGGTCTCGGTGCTTGGCCCGGGCATGCTGCAGATCATCGGCACGCTGGGCCTGCTGCTGGGCATTGGCGGCTCGCGCATCGTGCGCTCGGCGGTGGTGTCGGTGCGCGAGCACATGTACGTGCACGCCGCGCAATCGACCGGCGCCTCCTGGCCGCGCATCTTGTGGAAACACGTGCTGCCCAATGTGATGCCGCCGATCATCGTGCTGTTCACCACCCGCGTCGGCTCGGTGATCCTGGCCGAATCGGGCCTGTCCTTCCTCGGCCTGGGCGTGCCGCCGCCGTCCCCCACCTGGGGCTCGATGCTGTCGGGCAGCGGGCGCACCTACATGTTCCAGGGCCCCTGGCTGGCGCTAGCGCCGGGCCTCTGCCTGACCGCGGTGGTCTACGCCACCAACGTGTTCGGCGACG
>JAYUHN010000082.1:0-2453 GCA_043766965.1 Ramlibacter sp.
CGCGACATTGATACACAGATCGCCCGCTTGCAGGGGCTGCTGCTGACGCAGCAGGGTCGGCCAGAGGTTGCGCTGACGCCCACGCAATCGACAGGCCTAGACGCGCGGCTCGCTCGCCTGGAGACGCCGCTCCTTCTTGAGAACCTGGATGACCTCGTTCGCCGGATTGATCGCGGCCTGTCCAGCGACGAGCGGTCACTCGAGGTGCGCATGACCGAACTGAAAGGCGCCATCGAGCAGCGCCTGTTGGATTTCAACCGCCTGTGGCCCGCCGAAGCGGGTGGACTCGATCCCACCTTGGCGGCCGCAGAGGACTATTTCGGCAAACTTGCACGGCTGCAGACCGATGGCCTGCCTCGCTACGAACAGCGGTTCATGCAACTGCTGCGCGAACAGAGCGACCAGAACCTGGCCTTGCTTTCCAGCAAGATCGACCAGGAGCGCAGCGCCATCCGCCAGCGCATGGAACTGGTGAACGAGAGCCTGCTGACGGCGCCGTTCAACACCGGCACGCATCTCGTCATCGATACCCTGCCGCGCGAGGGTGATGAAGTGCGCCAGTTCAAGCAGACACTCCGCGATGCGCTCAGCCACAGCCTGTCCGACGATATCGGGCGCGCGGACGAATCCGAGGCGTCGGCGGCATCCACTGCGGCCGAGCAGCGCTTCAGTCTGCTGAACCTGCTGGTCAAGCGGCTGGCCAGCCAGGAGACCGCAGACCGCAACTGGCGGGCGCTTGTTCTCGACGTTCGACAACACGTTGAGTTCATGGCCCGAGAAATTGAGGACGAGACGGGCCGCGAGATCGAGGCCTATCGCAGTGGTGCCGGCAAGTCCGGCGGTCAACGTCAGAAGCTCACCTCGACCTGCCTCGCCGCCGCCTTGCGCTATCAGCTGGGCGGGAACGACAGGGCGCGGCCGGCGTTCGCGACGGTGGTTCTTGACGAGGCCTTCGACAAGGCCGACGCCGAGTTCACGCGCACCGCCATGAACATCTTCACCACCTTCGGTTTTCAGATGATCGTGGCCACGCCGTTGAAGTCGGTGATGACGCTGGAGCCGTTCATCGGTGGCGCGTGCTACGTGCACAACACCGACCGCAGGACTTCCAGCGTGCTCCGCATCGATTACGACAGGCAGCACAAACGCCTGGACCTGCCGCAGCAGTTGCTGGCCAACAAGCAGTCCGAGTTATCCAGCCATACCGCCGATGCAGAAGTTGCTTCTACCTGAAGACATCAGGGCCAGGTGCGCACGACAGTTCGCGCGCGAGCATGTCGGCTGGCTGGGCAGAGCCGCTGTCGGCTTGAACTGGCCGCAGGCCATCCTGCTGGGCTCGCCGAAGGAAAGTGAAGCGGCAGCCGAGCCCGAGTCGGTTCGAGCCTGGGCACATGCGTGGCGCGCCTGGAACGCCGCACGCCAGCCGGGGCAGGTCCTCTGGGAGACACGTCGCTGGCTTCGCATGGGCGACCAGCAATTGCCAGTGTCTTTGGTGCTCGGCTCGGCGGAAGAGCTTGCAGACCTTGCGGGGCAAGGTGCACGCTGGCGGCGCGCGTCGGCGCGCTATGCCTTGCTGTGTGACACCTGCGCCGCGCTTGTGGGCCGGTCTGCCAGCCAACGCCTGTTTGATGCACTGGCGGACTACAGCGACGCAGACTCCGACCGCCTGATCTCATTGATCCGTTGGTTCGATCAGCATCCTTCCTCGGGGCTGCAACTCAGGCAGTTGCCTGTTGTCGGTCTCGACACGAAGTGGGTCGAGCAGCGCCGTGGCCTGATCGTTGACCTCGCGCTGGCGCGGCTGCCCCGAGAACAGGCCGAGGATTCTGTGCGCGACTTGCACGCCTTGCTCGGACTTGCCAAACCAGCGACGCGGATTCGCCTTCGATTGCTCGGGGACAGCCTACGCCGTCAGGTCGGCGGACTGAGTGACATCGAAGCGCCGCTCGACGAACTGGCTGCGCTACCCATTGCGCCTCGCTTGGTGCTCGTGGCTGAGAACCTGGAAAGCGGCCTTGCGCTGCCGGCAATACCTGGTGCGGTGGCACTGATGAAACTGGGACACGCCGTCAACCTGCTGCGGCAGCTGCCTTGGATGCCAGCAGCACATGTGGTGGTCTGGGGCGACGTTGACACCCACGGCTTCGCGATTCTTGACCGCGTTAGATCGGCCTTCCCGCAGACCGATTCGATGCTGATGGACAGCGATACGCTGCTGGGCCATCGACACCTGTGGGTCGAAGAACCGCAGCCCTACGTGGGCCCGCACCTTGAGCGACTGAGTGCCCAGGAAAGGCAGGTGTTCGACGGTCTCAATTCGGGCACTTGGGGCGCTCGCGTTCGCCTTGAGCAGGAGCGCCTTCCATGGCCTTTGGTTGTCAACGCTCTCGGCAGACTCTCTTCATAGGGTGGGGCCGGACTCAACGCTGGCCACCAGCGCCGCCTCAAGCCGA
>JAYUHN010000083.1:0-2450 GCA_043766965.1 Ramlibacter sp.
GTCGATCCAGTCGAGGCGCAAGGGGTTGATCTGGTGCAGCGGGCGGAATTCGCTTTCGGTGTCCCACCAGCGGTGGGCCAGATCACTGAATTTGGCGAGCTCTTGGGGGTCGGCGTTGAGGGTCATAAAGGTGATGGTATCCAAACAAAAAACCCCGCCGAAGCGGGGTTTGATGTCATCGACCGGAGTCGATTACTTCTTGACAGCCTTGGTGCCGACCACTTCGATTTCGACGCGGCGGTTTTTGGCGCGACCTTCAGCCGTCTTGTTGTCGGCGACAGGCTGCTTCTCGCCCTTGCCTTCGGTGTAGACGCGGTTCTTGTCGACGCCCTTGCCAATCAGGTAAGCCTTGACGGCTTCGGAACGACGCACCGACAGCGCCTGGTTATAGGCATCGGTACCGACCGAGTCGGTGTGGCCGACGGCGATGACGACTTCGAGGTTGATCGAGCCGAGTTTGCTCACCACGTCGTCGATCTTGGCCTTGCCTTCAGACTTCAGCACCGACTTGTCGAAGTCGAAGAAGGCGTCGGCGGCAAAAGTGACTTTCTCGCTGACCGGAACCGGAGCCACAGCCGGTGCAGGTGCGGGAGCAGGTGTCGCTGCGGGCTCAGCAGGTGCAGGCGCCGCGGCAGGTGGCGGCTTCAGCGCGCCATCGCACTCGGCCACGGCGGTGGCAGGCGTCCAGTAGTTGTTGCGCCAGCAGTATTCGTTGGTGCCATTTTTCCAGACGATGCCGTTTGCGCTGGTCCAGTTGTCAATACGCTGCGGCGCCGTGGTTGCAGCCGGAGCATTGGCGCCTTGGGTGGCGCACCCGCCGACCGCTGCGACGGCGATCAACGTGGCCAGAGTATTCAATTTATTCATGGGTTTTCCTCTCCAGGGAAGGTGCGATCAAATCGTTTTTAACGCACAGCAGATTCAAGGGCTACCGGTTGTTTTGAAGCCGATAAACCAAAAAAAATCATTGTGCCATAGGGTATTCACGATCCTACTCGCCCAGTTGACTGCTGCGCCGCACCAGGCCACTTGTTGTTCCTTTGCCACGTCGACCGACACCTACAATCTGCTATCCGGTGCGATTGAGCGCCTTCCGCCGAAGCCCAGAAACGTGCACTACGCCTGCTTTTCCGCATGACTCAGTTCGCCAAAGAGACCCTTCCGATCAGCCTCGAAGAGGAAATGCGGCGCTCGTATCTCGACTACGCGATGAGCGTGATCGTGGGCCGTGCGCTACCCGACGCACGCGATGGCCTCAAACCGGTGCACCGGCGCGTGCTGTTCGCGATGCACGAGCTGAACAACGACTGGAACCGGCCCTACAAGAAGTCGGCGCGCATCGTCGGCGACGTGATCGGCAAGTACCACCCGCACGGCGACCAGTCGGTCTACGACACGATCGTGCGGATGGCGCAAGACTTCTCGATGCGCCACATGCTCGTGGACGGCCAAGGCAACTTCGGCTCGGTGGACGGCGACAACGCCGCGGCCATGCGCTACACCGAGATCCGGCTGGCGAAAATCGCACAGGAACTGCTGTCCGACCTGGACAAGGAAACCGTCGACTTCGGCCCCAACTACGACGGCAGCGAAAAGGAGCCGCTGGTCATGCCCTCGCGGTTGCCAAACCTGCTGGTGAACGGCTCGGGCGGCATCGCGGTCGGCATGGCGACGAACATCCCGCCGCACAACCTGAACGAAGTGGTCGACGCCTGCCAGCATCTGCTGAAGAACCCGGCGGCGAGCATCGACGAGCTGATGGAAATCGTGCTCGCGCCCGACTTCCCGACCGCCGGCATCATCTACGGCCTGTCGGGTGTGCGCGATGGTTACCGCACCGGCCGCGGCCGGGTGATCATGCGCGCGAAGTGCCACTTCGAAGACATCGACAAAGGCCAGCGCCAGTCGATCATCGTTGACGAGATTCCGTATCAGGTGAACAAGAAGAACCTGCTCGAGCGCATGGCCGAGCTGGTGCACGAGAAGAAGCTCGAAGGCATCAGCCACATCCAGGATGAGTCCGACAAATCGGGCATGCGTGTGGTGATCGAGCTGAAGCGCGGCGAAGTGCCCGAGGTGGTGCTGAACAACCTGTACAAGCAAACGCAGCTGCAGGACACCTTCGGCATGAACATGGTGGCCTTGATCGACGGCCAACCGAAACTGTGCAACTTGAAAGACCTGATCGAGGTGTTCCTCGAGCACCGGCGCGAAGTCGTCACGCGCCGCACCGTGTTCGAGCTGCGCAAGGCACGCGAGCGCGGCCATGTGCTCGAAGGCCTGGCGGTGGCGCTGGCCAACATCGACGAGTTCATAGCGACCATCAAGGCCTCGCCGACGCCGCCGGTGGCGAAAGCCGCGCTGATGAGCAAGAGCTGGGATTCGTCGATGGTGCGCGAGATGCTGTCGCGCGTCGGCGGCGACACGCCGAGCGGGCGCGACGCCTACCG
>JAYUHN010000084.1:0-2440 GCA_043766965.1 Ramlibacter sp.
GGCGTCATGAATCCGGGCGGCGAGTACAACCAGCTTGCCACCAGCCTGTTGCAGATCGAAAACGAGTTCTACGGCACCATCAGGCCGAAGCGGGTGATCCGCCCCGGCGAGCGGCCGTTGCATGCGCTGCGCGAGCGCGGCGTCGAATACGTCGAAGTGCGGCTGCTGGACCTGAACCCGTTCGTGCCGACCGGTATCACGGCGCCCACCTTGCGCTTCATCGACGTGTTCCTGCTGCACTGCCTGCTCGCCGCAAGTCCGCAGGATTCGCCGCAGGAAATCGCCGCGCTCGGGCGCAACCAGCACCGCACGGCCGCCTACGGCCGGCAACCGGGGCTCAGGCTGGAGCGCGGTAATGGCGAAATCGGGTTGACCGAGTGGGGCTCCGAGCTCCTGTCGGAGTTTGCTCCGATCGCGGCCGCGCTGGACGCCTGCCACGGGACCTCCGACTACAGCGACGCGCTGCGCTCGGCGCGGGCCCTGCTCGACGACCCCGCGCTGCTGCCAAGCGCCCGGGTGCTGGCGGTGATGCAGCAGGATTTTGACAACTCGTTCCTGCGTTTCACCCGGGCCCAGTCGGAACAGACCCGGGCCAAACTGCTGGCGCTGCCGTTCGGCGCGGCCAGACATGCCAGTTTTTCGGCCCTCAGCGCCCAGTCGCTGCAGGACCAAGCCGCGATCGAGGCCGCCGACACGATGCCCTTCGAGCTTTACCGCCAGCATTACACCGCGGCGGAACGACTGGGCCTGGGTCGTGCCGTCCCAGCGCCGGCCCTTGCCGTGGTCTGAACTCCCAGCGGCGATCTCGGCTACAATCGAGCCTTCGATGGCGCAGGCGATCGATCGCGCCGGGAATCGGTTTCGGGCGCCAGGTTTCCACTGCGCACGCGTTCTCCCGGGCCATCCCAAGGCCTTTGCACCGGCCCCGCCAACGCCGGTCTCGATTCCAGGACGCAGCCCCGGCCCTCCGTACGAGGTCATGTCACCGGATTCGAAACGCGCCGGCCCGCGAACTTGGGCTTCCAGAAAAAAAAGAGGCGGCTGCGCAAGGCGCTGTCGCATGACAATTTTCATGAACCAGAACAACGACAGCATCACAGTGGGCAAGTACCTCATCTCACCCCTCACGAAGGCCCTCGAGAACGGCTGGTACGCCTGCTCGGTCTCCATCCGCTCCGGCGCTGGCAACGGCAGCGCCCGGCACGACCGTGTGCTGCGGCTCACGCGCCTGTTCCGCAGCCGGCTGGCCGCGGCCCGCCACGCGACGGCTGAAGGCCTGCAGTGGATCGGCGAGCGCCATCCAGCCCTCGAGGGCGCCGCGGCGGCCCTCTAACCCGCACCAGGAAAGCTTATGGCCAAGGAAGAATTGATCGAAATGAAGGGGCACGTCGACGAAGTGCTGCCCGATTCGCGGTTTCGCGTGACCCTGGAAAATGGTCACCAGGTGATCTGCTACACCGGCGGCAAGATGCGCAAACACCACATCCGCATCATCGCGGGCGACAACGTTTCGCTCGAAATGTCCCCGTATGACCTGACCAAGGGCCGGATCACCTTCCGCCACATCGCCGGACGCGCTGGTCCGCCGCCGGCTCGGCGCTGAAAGCACAGGGACCGAGCCGCTGTTGCGGCATGGTCCTACGGTTCGGTGAGCCTGGCTGGTCCACAGTCGATCTGGATAAATCACCCCAGTGATCGGAGCGCGAATGTCATTCAATCCTTTTCTGTCGGTCCGCTTGGCGGCCTTCGCGGTCGCCGGCCTGTCGCTCCTGGCGCCGGCCATTGCCGACGATGAGCACGGCAAGGGCGACAAGCATCGGGACAAGCAGGAAGAGAAGTTCGACAAGCATTACGAAAAGCGGCAGGACAAGGCTGAAAAGCGCGAAGAAAAGTCCCGCAAGCATGCTGACAAGCATCACGATCGCGACGACATCCAGGTCGGCCACTACTTCGACGACCGTCAGCGCGAAGCGGTGCGTGGCTACTACGTCCAGCAGTACGGGGACGGCCGCCGCTGTCCACCGGGACTGGTCAGGACGAACAATGGCTGCACGCCTCGGGGACAGATCCGTTACGCCGTCGGGCAGCCTCTTCCCCAGACTGTCACGGTGTATCAGGTGCCGCAACCGGTCATTGTGCAGTTGCCGGTCGCGCCCCCCGGCTATCGGTACGTCCGAGTCGGCAACGACATCCTGCTGGTCTCGCCGCAGAGCCAGCTTGTCGTCGACGTCATTGCCGGCCTGCTGCGCTGAAGGCGGCGGCGGGCTGTTGCGGCGTTCCGCCAGCGGCGACGTTGCGACGCGAAATCATCGCGCCGTTTCCTGCTCGAACCACCGGCGCGCCACGCGGTCGAAGAAGCTGGCGCCAATGCCCAGGATGTCGTCGTTGAAATCGTAGGCCGCGTTGTGCAGGTTGACGCCGGGCTTGCCGTCCCGGCCAT
>JAYUHN010000085.1:0-6535 GCA_043766965.1 Ramlibacter sp.
GTTTGGATTGCACCGTCTTCAGCAGCATCGGAATCGAGAACGTGTCGACCAGCCCGGTGGTGATCGTGACGTTGTGCGACCAGAGCCGTTCCAGGTCGAAATCGACTTTGCAGCCGTGCACACCGACGTTGGCGATGGTGCCGCCGGCGGCAATGACGTCCTGGCAGATCTGGAAGGTGGCCGGAATGCCGACCGCCTCGATGGCGGTATCGACGCCGCGCCCGCCGGTCAATGCCATCACCTGCGCGGCGGCATCGCCCTTCGAGCTGTTTACCGTGGCGGTCGCGCCGAAACGCCTGGCGATCGCCAGGCGGTTGTCGTCCACGTCGATCATGATGATCTCGGCGGGCGAATAGAACTGCGCCGTCAGCAGCGCCGCCAGCCCGATCGGCCCCGAGCCGACGATGGCCACGCTGGAGCCGACCTGCACCTTGCCATTGAGCACACCGCACTCGAAGCCGGTCGGCAGGATGTCGCTCAACATCACCAGCGCTTCTTCGTCGGCCCCAGCGGGGATCGGGTACAGGCTGGTGTCGGCGTAGGGAATGCGAACGAACTCGGCCTGGGTGCCGTCGATCTTGTGGCCCAGAATCCAGCCGCCGGTGGTGCAGTGCGAGAACATGCCCTTGCGGCAGGGCGCGCAGCGGCCGCAGGAAGAGATGCATGAAATCAGCACCCGGTCGCCCGGCTTGAACGCAGTAACGCCGGCGCCCACCGAGTCGATCATGCCGACGCCTTCGTGGCCCAGCACGGTGCCGGGCTTGCAGGTGGCGACATCGCCCTTGAGGATGTGCAGGTCGGTGCCGCAGATGGTGGTGTGGGTGATCCTCACGACTGCGTCGGTCGGTGCCTGGATCGCCGGCTTGGCGCGGTCATCGAGCTGCTTCTGGCCGGGGCCGTGGTAAACGAGGGCTAGCATGGTTGTCCTTGGGTGGCCAGAGGGTCCCCCTGGCTGGTTGCTTTGCCCGCCATTCTGTACGTCGCCAGCCTGGCCGGCTTTGATCTGGCGCAAGTGAGTCGTTCCTGGATTTCAGGCGACCGCGCCGAACAGGGACCCCACGCCCGCGGTGGCCGCCATCGCCAGCACGCCCCAGAAGGCGACGCGCCAGGCGCCCGTCAAAACGGCGGCACCTCCGGCTTGCGCGGCGACGGCGCCCAGCAGGGCCAGGAACAGGAGCGACGCGCCCGACACCCAGCCGATCAGGCTCGATCCGGATGTCAGCGCAGCCACGCCCAGCGGCAATGCGGCGCCAACCGCGAAGCTGCCAGCGGACGCCAGCGCCGCCTGGACCGGCCGCGCGCTCAGAGCCTGCGAGATTCCGAGCTCGTCGCGCGCGTGCGCGCCCAGCGCGTCGTGCGCCATCACCTGCTCAGCCACCTGTCGTGCCAGACCGGGTGCCAGCCCCCGGGCGACATAGATGGCCGTCAGCTCACGCTGCTCTGCCTGCGAATCCGCTGCCAGCTCTCCACGCTCGCGCGACAGGTCGGCTTTCTCGGTGTCGGCCTGCGAGTGAACCGACACGTATTCGCCCGCGGCCATCGACATTGCCCCGGCCACCAGTCCCGCGACACCGGTCATGAGAATGGTGCTTGAAGCGGCGCCAGCAGCGGCGACGCCGACCAGCAGACTGGCTGTCGAGACGATACCGTCGTTGGCGCCCAGGACGGCGGCGCGCAGCCAGCCAATGCGGTCGGTCCGGTGCCGTTCAAGGTGTCTCATGGCCGGTGTGGAGTCTTTGATGGAGTCTGTCATTTGGTAGTGACGCGCGTCCATTCACAAGAATGATGACGCTCAGCAGCGCCGCGAAGAAGCACCACACAGAAATGAACCACGTCGTATAGAAGTAGTAGACCGTGGCAAAGGACAGCAGCGCCAGGACGCCGAACACCCGCACCATCCGGTGCGAGGAAAGGATCGGGCCGACGCAAGTCGACAGAAGGTAAAGGCTCATGACCGCGGCCGCATAGAAGTGCGGCGAAACGTATTCGATGTGCTGGCCAGTGGGCTGGGCGACAACGGTAAAACTCACCAGCGTGTACATCAGGTAGGCGCCCACCGCCAGGCCCGCCGCGGCGATGGCGGCCAGCATTGTCCGCCGCCACCCAGGCGGTTCGATCAACAGCACGGCCACCGGCACAAAGACCGGCCACAGCACGTGGGAGAAGAACGAATACACATGCGTCATCACCGTGTTGAGCAATGGCGCCTCGTAGCGGAAGGTCAGCCAGATGACACCCTCGACCAGTTGCTGGATCGCGAACAGCAGGGGAATCGCGGCGAGCGGCAATTGCCGTGGCCGACGCGCGGCCCTGAGCGTCAACACGCTGACACCCAACAGGAAAGCGCCGGCGGAAAAACTGGCGGTGGCCGAGAAGCACATTCAGTCGAGTCCCGCAATCCAGTCGAACAGGTCGGCGTGCCAGAGCGCCTGCGCCCCCATCTGGCAGTGTTCGGCGCCACCGGACGCACGGTCGTAGACGATGGTGCGGACGCTGCGCGCGGCCGTCAGGGCGCTGGCAAAGTCAGCCGCCTGGCTGGCCGGGATGAAATGGTCCTCGGCGCCCGCCAGGATCAGCACGTCCGCCTCGATCCTGCCGGCAACAGGCGCCAGCGTGTAGCTGGCGAGCACGTCGAGCGTTTCCAGGGCGCTTGCCGTTCCCATCACCCATTGCCCGTTGGCAACGGACCACGCGAAGCCCGGGGCCGTCAAGCGGGCAACCGCGCCAAAGTCAAACAACACATCGAAGGCGACGACGCCGTCGATGCGCCGATCGAATGCTGCCGCACGGGGCGCGAGATAGCCGCCCATGCTCATTCCGATCAGGATGGTCTTGCCGGTTCGGGGATGCGCGGCGAAATGCGCATCGAGCACGGCGCTTGTCGGCACCTCCCAGTCGGGCCTGAAGGTGAGGTGCTGCTCTCGCAGCACAGCGCCCTGTCCAGGCCCTTCGTACGTCAGGACGCCGAAGCCGCGCTCATGCGCCGCCGGCACGAGGGCGAAGTACAGTTCCTCCAGCGTGGAGTCGAAGCCGCCGCAGAAAACCAGCAGCGGGCGAGGCTCCGCGTTGGCCGGACCCGGATAGAAAATGGCGTTCAGGTGATTCGGACCAAACGGGATGCGTGTTCGTTCGCGCCGGACTTCGAGCGCATCGAGCCCGGCCTCGAAAGCGTCGACGTTGCGCCGGAATGCGATCGGGCGCCTGGGGTCGGAAGGTGCCAGGAAAAACTCGGCAGTGCGCAGGTAGTTGTGGGCACGCAGCAGCGCCCGGCCGCGACTTCGGGCGTCGCCGATGCGGCCGGCCCGTTCCAGGACGCGGCTGGCCGTTGCCTCCCAGGCGGCATGCCAGCTTGCAGTGTCGCCTTCGCGAATGTGCCCGATGGTTTCGAGCACCTCCCCGGTGTCCGCGCCGTCCGCCCGGATGTTGTTGAACGCGCGGAGGGTCTGGAAGTGAAAAGCCTGGTCGCGGAAGAAACGCCGCTCACCGTGCCGCCCGCCGACGATGCTAACCACTCGGGAGCGCGTGCCCTCCCGCACGTAGCACACGAGCGCAGCAAACCACACGAGCGGCGGCACCAGCAGCAGCCAGCGGAAATCCGAGTCCAGAACGAAATTGGTGGCGCTCATCAACACCACGCTGGCGGCACCCGCCAGCGTCATTGCCGTTAGCGTTCCGCCGGCGCGGACGGCCAGGTAACGCACCGCAAGGAGCAGCGTGAGCGCCCCGGTGGCGACCATGAATCCGCCCATCACATTGAACACCAGGCCCAGCCAGCGCTCCAATCCTGGCGCGGCGACCCGCAAGGCTTCCAGCGAGCTGCCCATGAAGCGCGGATCTTCGGGCAACAACGCCGGGCGCAGCAAAACGAAGTAAACGCCGAGCGCCACCAGCCAGAGTCCGCAGGCTGCGAACAGCCGGCCGGAAAACTGCATGGGCAGCGACATTGCCGCCGCTTTCACCTTGGCAACGTCTGTCATGCCACTGCCGCCCGACTTCACCTGGCTGGGGCAGCCTGCATCCGGTCCATCATCATGGGCATCATCGTTTCCATCATCTGCATCCGCTTTTCCATCATCTGCTGGCCCTGCATGCCCTTCATCTCGCCCATGCCGCCGCTTCCCATTGCGCCCATCATCTGCATGCCGTCCTGCATGGCCTTCATGTGCTCGGCCATCAGATTGCTGCGCTCCTCAGGGGTTTTGGCGGCTTTCATTTTTTCGTGCATGCCCCGCATGTTCATCATCTGGGCATCCATGCTCGCCATGTGCTGTGGCGTGGCCATGCTGGCGGCGGATGCGGTTCCCATCGGCATCGATGGGGCGGTGCCGCAAGCAACCAATGTGCTGGCGGCGATGATGGCGAAGGCAAGGGGGAGAACTCGGGATGGGTTCATTGAATGAATCTCTCGGTCATGTTGGTGGTTTCCGTTGCCATCGGATGGCGAATCGTCAGGTCGCCTCATCGATCATCTTCATGGTTGCTTCCTCTACTTCCCTGGCGATCTTCGTGATCGCTGCATCCTGAGACAAGGCTGCGAGCATCTCCACCGGCTTGATCAGGCCGATCTTCGTTTCGTTCTTTTCGGTGTACACCGAGATCCGGCAAGGCAGGGCCATGTTCAGGCGCATGTCGGCAGCCAGAACCTTGGCCGCCTGGGCTGGATTGCACACTTCGAACACCTTGCACTCTTCGGCAAATGCGATTCCCTTGCTGCGAAGCGTTGCACCCAGGTCGTGCACGTGCAGCACTCCGAAGCCGTGACGGACCACGGCCGCTTCAAGGTCTGTCGAGGCCTGCGCGAATGATTTCTTGGTTTGGGCGACGTAGTACATACGCAGGCGACCCCGTTACTTCCTGCTCTGCAGGATGGCCCAGACGACGATGGCGACAACCGCAATCATCGCGACCGCCATCCAGAAGCCGCCGTATCCCCCATATCCGCCCATCCAGCTGCCGCCCCACCAATCGCCATTCATCATGTTTCCGCTTTGCGCGAAGGAAGGGCTGGAGCTCAACAACGGCACCGAAGCGGCCGCCCATGTCATCAAGTGTTTCATGATTTTTCCAGGTAAAGGTTAGTTCGTCAGATCCATTGCCAGTGTCCATGATCCGGACGGATGGAAGTGGCAGGAAACGCGCCTTGCTTGACCTATGTCAAACGCAGTGACCGCCGCTTGCCAAGGTCGGCAGCACGCTTCAGATCAATGCCCGGGTGTGGCGGGCGATCTGTTCATCTTCCTGCGAGCTCAGAACCCGGACTTCGCAGCGCGATGCCGAATCGTTGATCGGATTGCTGACAGACCGGTTTCGGGCGTCGTCCAGACCGATGCCGATCCAGGACAAGCCGCCGCAGATCGCGGCACGAACGTCCGCATCGTGCTCGCCGATGCCGCCGGTGAAGACGACCAGATCGACTCCGTCCAGCACGGCAATCATGGCGGCGATCTGCTTGCGCAAGGAATAGCAGAACATGTCGATGGCGAGGCGTGCATCAGTGTTGTCCGAAGCATCCTGGCGGAGGCGCCGCATATCGCTGTCCGTGCCGGAAATCCCCACCAGCCCCGACTGCCGGTTGACCATCGCTTCCACCATTGCCGCGTCGAAGTTCTTTTCACGCATCAGGTAAACCAGCACGCCGGGGTCCAGATCGCCGCTGCGCGTTCCCATGACGACGCCACCAGTCGGTGTCAGGCCCATGCTGGTGTCGATTGATTTGCCACTGCGGACAGCGGTGACGCTTGCACCGTTGCCGAGATGGGCGACGATCAAGCGCTCCGGCAGGTTGCTTCCCAGCTGGTGCACGATGGATTCGATCGAAAGGCCATGAAACCCGTAGCGCTGGATGCCCTCGGATTGCAATGCCTTGGGAATCGGCAAGACGCGAGCGACGTCAGGCAATCCGGCATGAAAGGTGGTGTCGAAGCATGCTGCCTGCGGAATCCCGGGGAAATGTTCCTGGGCGAAGCGGATCACGGACAGGGTCGAGGGCGTGTGCAGCGGCGCGAAGGGGATCGCAAGCTCAAGTTTGGCTAGAACCGGGGGATCGATGATGCAATGCTGGCGCAGCGCGGGCCCGCCATGGACGATCCGGTGCCCGATGGCGTCCGGTTGCGGCATCCCGGATTCACCAAGAATGGTCTTGATGCGGACGAGCGTTTCAAGCGCGATCGACGTCGAACGCGTCTCGACTTCGCCGGACAGCAGGGTATCGACCGCTTCTGATTTCACGCGGTACAAACCATACTTCAAAGAGGAAGAGCCGCTGTTCAGCGCAAGAACATGCAACCCGGGGTCGGTGTCCGTCATTGCGAACCCGTCAGGCGCTCCAGCGCCAGTCCTTGACTTCCGGCATGTCGTCGCCGTGCTCGCCGATGTAGAGCTTGTGGCGTTGCATGGTCGCCTCGTGGCGGGCGGTTTCCGCCTCGACCTGTCCCGCAAACCTCGGGATGCGCCGGATCGCGTCCAGCGCCAATTGATAGCGGTCCAGGTTGTTCAGCACCACCATGTCGAACGGCGTGGTCGTGGTGCCCTCTTC
>JAYUHN010000086.1:0-2434 GCA_043766965.1 Ramlibacter sp.
GGAGCCGATCCGGCGCGGTGCGCGGTGGTCGAAGACACCGTCACCGGAGTCGCGGCCGGAGCGGGCGCGGGAGCCACGGTGTTTGGCTACAGTCCGCCGGAAGCGGGCCACGGCGCACCTTCGGCGCTGCGCGAAGCCGGCGCGGCCTGCATCTTTTCGGACATGGCGCAGCTTCCGGCCTTGCTGGACGGACGGGTCGGTGACGACGCACCGACCGGCGCGATCACGCGCTCAAGGCAGGCTTGAGCTGGGACAGCGGGATCAGGCCTTCGTCGCCGTCCTCATAAAGCAGGTGGGCGGCGTTGCCCATGACGCGCCAGCAGCCTGTGAAGGCATGTCCTTCGAGCACCGCCGAGGCGGCCCTGAATTCGGATTGAACCTGCGGCGGGAGATGGCCGAGCACCTGTTCGTTGGCGCATGGGCTGTCCGACAGGAGCACGGAGTCGCCCCCGTTGTACGCAACCAGATCATTGGCAAACGCTGGGGCAACCACCAGCGCCGCGCAGAGGACGGCGAATCTCATCAGCACTCTCCTGAAGGCGGGCGCGTCAACCCGGATCGGCACCCAGGAAATCATCGTGCGCCCCGCGCAGGGGCGCCTCTGTAGGACGGCGAGCGCTGACAGGGTCCGTCAATGGCGGCCCCGCAGCTGTGCTCGGAGCGCATGCAATAAATGCGCCCGTCACGTGGTTTGCCCTGCGCTTCAGCCGATCCGGTTTGCTGAACCGCCGGCCAGGCTGAGCACCGCTTGCCGAGTGCCGCCACTGCCGACCGCGACCCCTTGCGTGATCAGCGCGGCCTCGACGCCGGCAATCGCACCGAGGATCATCGCGGCATTGCAGTCGCCCAGGTGCCCGATGCGGAAAGCGCGCCCGGTCTGCGGCCCGAGCCCGCCGGCGATCGCGACCTGGAAGCGGTCGCGAGCCACGGTCCGCAGCGCCTCGATATCGATGCTGCCGTCGGTCTTGATCGTGGTCACGGAGTGCGACCTGCTGGCCGGGTCCTGCGCCAGGAAGTCGAGCGTCCCGCCCTTGCGCCAGCCCTCGACGGCCGCATGCACGGCCCCGGCCAGTTGCGCGTGGCGCAGCCACACCGCCTCGAGTCCTTCACCGAAGATCAAGCCCAGTGCCGCCTCCATTCCCAGCAGCAGGTTCTGCGGCGGCGTGCCGCAAAATTTCCGGTACGACAGGTCGTGCTTGCGGCGGACCCAGTCCCAGTAGAAGCGCGGCGCCGGATTGCGTTCGGCGGCCGCGAAAGCCGCTGCGTTGACGGCGGTGAAACCGACGCCGGGCGGGCACATCAATCCCTTTTGCGAAGCGCCCACTGCAACGTCGACCCGAAGCGCATCCATGGCGAACGGGATTGCGCCCAGCGAAGCAACGACATCGACCACCAGCAGCGCCGGGTGGCCGGCGGCGTCGATGGCCAGGCGCATTGCAGCCGGGTCGCTGGTGACGCTGCTGGCCGTGTCGGTGTGCACGGCGAACAGCGCCTTGATGGCATGGCCCTTGTCGTCGCGCAGCGCCTGTTCGACGGCGCCGGCGTCGATCGGCCAGCCCTCACGCCAGCGGGTGCGCACCACGCTGCGCCCAAGCGCTTCGGTCTGCACCGCCCACGATTCGCTGAAGTGGCCGGTGCCGGGCACCAGCACCGTTTCGCCCGGCGCAGTGAGGTTTTCGACCACCGCTTCCCAGACGCCGTGGCCGTTGCAGGCGTACATGAACACGTCGCTGGCCCCGGTGTGCAGCAAGCGCTTCAGGCCTCGCTCGCAAGCGGCGATGTTGGCGTCGACCCGCGGGTCAGCCAGGTCCATGGGTTGCGCGCTCATCGCCTGCAGCACCGCTTCCGGCAACGGCGTCGGACCTGGGGAATGCAGCAAGCGGCGCCCGGGAATGCGAAGGGGAGGCGATGTCATTGAAACGAAATTACTGCCGGGCATGCGCGCGATGGTACTGGACCCGTCTGCGGACCAGCGCCATCGCCAGCGGAAGCCTGGCTTCCGACCCTTTTCCGGGCGAGGGTGTTATTTTGTTCGGACGGCCATCCCTGCACGCAGGCGGTCTTGCGCCGCATCGCGCCACCAACCCGGCCGTTGATTAACGTCTTGCATCACCCACGGGCGTGCCCGTCGCCATACTGCTGCGCATCAGCGCGTTTCGCGCCAACCAAAGCGAGAGCACCATGACGACCGAATCGACCGAAGCAACCAAACCCGTCTTGATCAACCCCTTGCAGCTGTGGACCGACCTCGGCCTGCGCGCGCTGGAGTCGTCCGTTGCTTCGACCCAGAAAATGGGGGACACCCTGGACCGCATGACGCGCGCCAGCGCCAGCGCCGATTTCAAGGACGCCGCTCAACCGTCTGCGTCCCGGGCGGACCTCGAACTGGACAGTGCGCCGGGTTCCGCACCGGGGTCTGCCATCGCGCTGGTGG
>JAYUHN010000087.1:0-2422 GCA_043766965.1 Ramlibacter sp.
GTCTGGAAATCGGCGCGCGGCGAATATGCAGTCGATGACGCGGCGATGCACGAGTGGTTCAAGCAGCGGGTCGCCGACGCGCAGTGGCCGCCGGTGGCGGCCAAGGTTGGGTGGCGGTGAGTCGAGCAAGGGATTGGGCAAGTCTTGGCGAAGTTTGCGATGAGCCCGTCGAGTAGTCTGGCCCAGCGTCGGCGTCCGACTTCGTCTACATCGACATCGGAAGCATCGACCGCAGCCAAAAGGTGATCGTGACTGCGCAAACCATGTCTGACGTCGATGCCCCGAGCCGAGCGAGGCAGCGGCTTAGCACTGGCGACGTGCTCGTGTCGATGACTCGCCCCAATCTCAACGCTGTCGCGATCGTTCCGGCCAAGCTCGATGGCGCGATCGGCTCGACGGGCTTTCATGTTCTGCGGTCGAAGCACATGGTTTCCCAGTACCTGTATTTCCTGGTTCAGTCTCAGGAATTCGTGCACGCCATGTGCGCGGTCGTACAAGGAGCGCTTTACCCGGCCGTGCGCCCGAGCGACATCGGTGCCTTCCAGATGCGGATCCCGTCGCGCGCCGAGCAGACTCGCATTGTCGACAAGCTCGAAGAACTGCTGTCCGACCTCGATGCCGGCGTGGCTGAACTGAAGGCCGCGCAGAAGAAGCTCGCGCAATATCGCCAGTCGCTGCTCAAGGCCGCCGTGGAAGGCCGGCTCACCGAAGCCTGGCGCGCGCAGCACGGCGAGCCCGAGGAGAGCGGCGCGCAACTGTTGGCGCGCATCCTGCGCGAGCGCCGCGCACGGTGGGAAGCGAAGCAGCTTGTCAAGTTCGAGGCGCAGGGCAAGGCGCCGCAGAAGGGCTGGCAAAACAAGTATCCGGAGCCATTGACTCCGGAGCAGGCGGAGCTTGAGGCTTTGCCAGTTGGATGGACGTGGGTGACGATTGACCAATTGGCCGATGTCGGGACGGGCGTCACGCCGTTGCGGTCTAAGCCGCAGTATTTCGCCAACGGCACAATCCCGTGGGTGACAAGCGGCGCCCTCAACGATGAGGTCGTCAAAGCCGCCAAAGAGCACGTCACAGACTTGGCCATCAAGGAATGTCGGCTTGAGCTTTATCCGCCGGGTTCGCTTCTCGTTGCGATGTACGGCGAAGGAAAGACGCGAGGGAAGTGCGCTGAGTTGCCTTTCGCGGCAACGCTTAACCAAGCGATCGCCTGTCTGGTCTTCGAGTCGGCAGCCAATGCGTGCAAGGACTACGTCAAAACGTTCCTGCTGAAGAGTTATGAGTTGATGCGTGAGCAAGCGTCCGGTGGAGTTCAGCCGAATCTGAATCTTCAGATCGTCAAGTCGATCGTCCTGCCCTTGCCACCGCTGTCCGAGCAATCGGCAATCGGCAGTTCCATCATCGAGCACTTTGAGCAGCTTCATCAGCAAGCCGAAGCTATTCCGCGCGCTCTCCGCCAATCCGCCGCCCAACGCAAGAACATCCTCCAAGCCGCCTTCTCTGGCCAACTCGTCCCGCAAGACCCGAACGACGAGCCGGCCAGCGAGTTGCTGGCGCGCATTCGCGCGGAGCGAGAGAGCCGACTGGCGAAGGCGCGCAAGCCGCGCGCTACCAAGGAATCTGCATGACACGCGACGAGGCCTACCTGCGCAGTCTGGTTCATGAGCTGGTGGCTTTGCCAACAGAGACGGGCTGGCTGGAGCACAAGCACAACAACGCCGACCCGCAAGAGATCGGCGAATACATCTCGGCGCTGGCCAACTCTGCGGCGCTGGAGGGCAAGGCGAAGGCCTACTTGCTGTGGGGCGTGGACGACACCACGCACGCGCTGGTCGGCACGAGCTTTGACCCAGGTGCCAAACGCATCGGCGGGGAAGAGCTGGAGAGCTGGTTGTTGCGACAGCTGGCACCCAAGATCGAGTTTCGGTTTTACCGGGTCGTCATCGACGGGTTGCAACTGGTGCTGCTGCAAATCGACCGCGCGTTCCGCCACCCGGTGCAGTTTGCCGGCGCCGAGTTCATTCGCATCGGCTCTTACAAGAAGCGGCTCAAGGATTTCCCCGAGAAGGAACGCGCGCTGTGGCGGATCTCTGACGCCACGCCGTTCGAGTATCTTCTGGCGGCCGAGAAGCTGACGAGCGACGAGGTGCTGCGCCTGCTGGACTACCCGGCCTATTTCGAATCGATGGGGTTGCCGTTGCCTGAGCAACGCGAGGGAATCTTGCAAGCCCTGCTCGCGGACCAATTGATCGTCCAGCAGGACGGCGGGCGTTGGGCGGTGCGCAATCTGGGTGCCATTCTCTTTGCGAAGCGGCTGGCCGACTTCGGTGCCCTGCAGAGAAAGGCGATGCGCGTCATTGTCTACAAAGGCAATGGGCGGGCCGAAGGCACGTTGCGAGAGCAGGAAGGCGGGCGTGGCTACGCGGGC
>JAYUHN010000088.1:0-17167 GCA_043766965.1 Ramlibacter sp.
TTGCCGATCGTGCTGGAGATCGCGCGCCAGCACAACGCCAGCATTCGCATCGACGAGGCGCACCCCGGGGACAGCCCGCCCGGCACGCGCGCCACGGTACGCTTCGTCCTTCCGGAAACGCCGGTTGTTCCGGGCTGAGCGGGCCAGCGCGGGTTCAACTTCGGCACGCGCGCAGCGGCTGGCCGCCCAGCACAGGCTTGAGTTCGTCCACGCGCGCCCGCAAGGCATCGTCCACGGCGAGCAGCCTCAGCACCTGACCGCGCAGCTCCGGGCGTTCGACCACCACCCTGGCCGTGTGTACGCCGCGCTGCGTGACGGTGTTCAGGTGCACGTTGGCTCCGTCCTCACTGGTAAAGCCGCCAAGCGACAGCCCCGGCTCCAGCGCCGGGTTGACCAGCGGGTGAAACGACACCCCAAGCTGGCGCAACTCCCCCTTCTTCTTGTTCACTGCCTCGATCGAGGGGTACTTCCCCATGTAGACGATCCAGCGCGCCGGCTCGACCGACGGCTCCAGAGCCCAGGAATTCGCCGGCCACGCCACCAGGCCAGTGCGCAGCAGCGCCACCTGTGTGTCCTCGAACGGCCCGGCCAGCAGGCATTCCACCGGCCTTGGCGCTGCCAGGGAAACTTCCACCGGCCGTGCTTCGTCGCCGCTCAATATCCGCACGGCCTCGGGTTTGATCTGCTGCATCAGCCGTTGCGGCTCGGTCTGCGCCGGGGGCGCGAAGTCCCACGCGGCCAGGAGGCCTTGCGACCACGCGTAGTAGGCGCCGTTGGCAAGCAGCAGGACGAGGACGACCAGGCGCAGCATCACCGCGCGGGCCGCACGCTGACTTCGGAGCTGGTGACGGCGTGCATGCCGTGCTCAGTATGCACCAGCAGGGCGCCGGTTTCACTGGCGCCGCGGGCGGTTCCGACGCTGCCGTCGCTGAGCACCACCCGGCGCTCCCGCAGCGCGTCGCGCGCATTGAAGCGGTCCCGAAAGGGCTCGAAGCCGAAGCTCTGGAACGCTTGCAGCGTCTGTACCAGCGGCTCAGCCACCCGCTGCAGCGCCTGGCCGGCGCGAATCGCGGGCAGCAGTTCCTGCAAGGCGGCCGGCGGGGTGATCAAATCCCGGATCTCCCGGTGGACAATGTTGATGCCGACGCCGACGACAGCGTAGCGGGCGGCGGGAGTCCCTTCGCCGGTACTGGCGGTTTCGATCAGGATCCCACCCAGCTTCCGGTCGTCCAGCCACAGGTCATTGGGCCACTTCAGCTGGATGCGCGGATGAAGGGCCTCGGCCAGGCACACGCCCACCGCCAGCGAAAGGCCGGACCAGTCAACGGGAGCCAGCATGAGGCCCAGCGAAAAGGTCAGCGAGTCGCCGGCGCTTTGCCAGGCGCGGCCAAGGCGGCCGCGGCCCGCGGTCTGCTGCAGCGCGACCAGCAGCACCGGCCCGGTCAGGCGGGCGCGGCCGCGGCGCATCAGCTCGCTGTTGGTTGAATCGAGCTGCGGCAGCACCTCCACGGCGAATGCCGGCAGAAGCGGCGCCAGGGCCTGGCGGATCAGCTCCGCTTCGCGGCGCATGACGAACGACAGATGACAAATGACGAAAGTTGCCCCGCGCCCGGGACCGGGACCGGGTCATTCGTCATCGAAGGCGCAGCCGGGGGTCATTCGTCGTCCGTGCATCAGCGCCGCTTGGGAGCCAGCAGCGTACCGCGGCATTTCTTCGCGCCGCACCAGCAGGGATATTCGGCCTTGAGCTTCGGGGTGTAACGCTCGTCGATGATCAACCCGTAGTCGTAATTGAGTTCTTCACCGGCCCGGATGTTTCGCAGTGCCTTGATGAAGATGCGGCCCTCTTCCTCGTCGGCCTCGCAGTTCGGGTTGCAGGAATGGTTGATCCAGCGTGACGAATTGCCCCCATGCTTGGCGTCGATCACCCTTTTTTCATCGACGTGGAAGTAAAAGGTATGGTTCGGGTCTTTGGGGTCGTGCGGGTGGCGGCGCTGGGCCTCCTTCCAGGTGATGACCTCGCCGACGTATTCGATGATGGTCTCGCCCTGTGCAATGTCCTGGACTGCGAACACGCCCTTGCCATGCACGCCGGAGAGCCGCGTCTGGATGCGACGCGAAGGATTGGAAACTGTCATTGCCGGAAAACCTGTTAAGTTGAATATGCACACACGCGCGCGTACACGCGCGAAAGCCGGGATTGTAAGGAGGATGGCCGGCTTCATCTATAAAGCGGCATATTGAAGAATGGCAAAAACTGACATGACGAAGACCCTGGTGATTGCGGAGAAGCCGTCGGTGGCACAGGACATCGTGCGGGCTCTCACGCCCGACGCCGGCAAGTTCGACAAGCACGAGGACTTTTTCGAGAGCGACAAATTCATCGTGACCAGCGCTGTCGGCCATCTGGTCGAGATCCAGGCGCCGGAAGAATTCGACGTCAAGCGCGGCAAATGGAGCTTCGCCAATCTTCCGGTCATCCCGCCTTATTTCGACCTGAAGCCGGTCGACAAGACCAGGACGCGCCTCAATGCGGTGATCAAGCAGGCCAAGCGCAAGGACGTCACCAACATCGTGAACGCCTGCGACGCCGGGCGCGAGGGCGAACTGATCTTCCGCCTGATCGAGCAGTACGCCGGCACCAGCAAGGGCGGCAAGACGGTGCCCCTGGGCAAGCCGGTGAAGCGGCTGTGGCTGCAGTCGATGACGCCGCAGGCGATCCGCGACGGCTTCGCGGCCTTGCGCAGCGACAAGCAGATGGAAGGGCTGGCCAACGCGGCGCGCTCGCGCTCCGAGGCCGACTGGCTGGTCGGCATCAATGGCACCCGCGCCATGACCGCATTCAACTCGCGCGACGGCGGCTTCTTCCTGACCACGGTCGGTCGGGTGCAGACGCCGACCCTGGCTGTGGTCGTCGAGCGCGAAGACCAGATCCGCAAATTCATCAGCCGCGACTACTGGGAAATCCACGCCACCTTCCTGACTGAAGCCGGTCAATACGCCGCGAAGTGGATCGATCCGAAGTGGAAGAAAAATGCCGGCACGGGCGAGGGACTCAGCACGCTACTGCCCGACCCCGAGCTGAAGGCGGACCGCGTCTGGTCCGAGCGTGAAGCGATGGCCATTGCCGAGGCGGTGCGCGGCAAGGCTGCAACGGTCACCGAGGAATCGACCCCGACCACCCAGGCGTCACCGGCCCTGTTCGACCTTACCTCGCTGCAGCGCGAGGCCAATGGCCGCTTCGGCTACTCGGCCAAGACGACGCTGGCGCTGGCGCAGAGTCTCTATGAGCGGCACAAGGCACTGACCTATCCCCGGACCGATTCGCGGCACCTGCCGGAAGACTACCTGCCGGTGGTGAAGGAAACCATGGGGATGCTGTCGAAAAGCGGCATGAAGCACCTGGCGCCGTTCGCCAGGCAGGCCGTGGACGGCAACTACGTCAAGCCGGGCAAACGCATCTTCGACAACGCGAAGGTCAGCGACCACTTTGCCATCATCCCGACGCTGCAGGCGCCGAGCGGCCTGTCGGACGCTGAGCAGAAGCTGTACGACCTGGTGGTGCGGCGCTTCCTCTCCGTGTTCTTTCCGAGCGCCGAGTTCCTGGTGACGACGCGCATCTCGCAATCGATGGGCCACAGCTTCCGCACCGTCGGCAAGGTGCTGGTCAAGCCCGGTTTTCTGGCGATCTGGGGCAAGGAGGTCGCCGAGGAAGGCGATGAGAACGACAAGACGCTGGTGGCGGTGCTGCCGGGAGAGATGGTGCGCGCCGAGGTGGTCGAGCCCAAGGGCTTGAAGACGCGTCCGCCTGCGCGCTATTCGGAAGCGACCCTGCTGGGCGCGATGGAAGGCGCCGGCAAGATGGTCGAAGACGACGAGCTGCGCGAAGCGATGCAGGAAAAAGGGCTCGGAACGCCGGCCACCCGGGCCTCGATCATCGAAGGCCTCATCAACGAGAAGTACATGTTCCGCGAAGGCCGCGAGCTGATCCCGACGGCCAAGGCGTCCCAGCTCATGACGCTGCTGCGCGGCCTGGGGGTGGAAGAACTGTCCAAGCCCGAACTCACCGGCGACTGGGAATACAAGCTGGCCCAGATGGAACACGGCAAGCTGTCGCGCGCGGAGTTCATGCTCGAAATCGCGGAGATGACCAAGCGCATCGTCCGCAAGGCCAAGGAATACGACCGCGACACCGTCCCCGGCGATTACGCCACGTTGTCCACGCCGTGCCCGAAATGCGCCGGCGTGGTGAAGGAAAACTACCGCCGCTACACCTGCGTCGGCGGCGGCGACAAGGCGATCGCGGGCGGCGAGGCTTGCGGTTTCTCGTTCGGCAAGACGCCGGCGGGCCGCACTTTCGAGCCAGCCGAAGTGGAGCAATTCCTGCGCGAACGCAAGATCGGCCCGCTGGAAGGCTTTCGCTCCAAGGCAGGTTGGCCTTTCACCGCCGAGATCGTGCTGAAGTACAACGAAGACGACCAGAACTGGAAGCTGGAGTTCGACTTCGGCAACGAAGCCGACCCGGCCGAGTCCGGCGAGATCATCGACTTCTCCGGGCAGGAATCACTTGGCGCCTGCGCCAAGTGCGGCGCCCGTGTTTTCGAGTGGGGCAGCAACTACATCTGCGAGCGCGCCGTGCCGACCGCGCAGCAGCTGGTGCCGACCTGCGACTTCAAGAGCGGCAAGATCATTCTGCAGCAGCCCGTGGCGCGCGAGCAGATGAGCAAGCTGCTCGCGACCGGCAAGACCGACCTGCTCGACAAGTTCGTCTCGATGCGCACGCGCCGTGCCTTCAAGGCCTTCCTGGCGTGGGACAAGGAAGCGGGCAAGGTGAATTTCGCCTTCGAACCGCGTACCAGCAAGTTCCCGCCGCGCAAGACCGCGGGCGGCAAGCCGGGTGCCGCGGCCAGGGATCCTGCCGCGAAATACACACCGGTCGCAAAGGCGGCCAAGGCAGTGGCAAAGGCTCCGGCGAAAAAAACAGCGGCGAAGTCACCGGCTGCGCCAGGCAAAGCCGCCGCGCCCAGGGCGCCACGCAAGCCGGGCGCCGGCCTCAAGCCGAGCGCGGAGCTGGCTGCGGTGATCGGCGCCGATCCGGTGGCGCGCACGCAGGTGATCAAGAAGCTGTGGGATTACATCAAGGCCAACGGCCTGCAGGACGCCACCAACAAGCGTGCCATCAATGCCGACGCAAAATTGCTGCCGGTTTTCGGTAAGCCCCAGGTAACGATGTTCGAACTGGCCGGCCTCGTCGGCAAGCACCTGAGCACACCATGAAAGACCTGATCTTCTATACCAATCCGATGTCGCGCGGCCGCATCGTCCGCTGAATGCTGGAGGAAGTGGGCGAACCGTACGACACCGTCCTGCTCGACTTCGGCGGCACCATGAAGGCGCCGGCCTTCGTCGCCATGAACCCCATGGGCAAGGTGCCCGTCATCAGGCACGTCGACACCGTGGTCAGCGAGGCAGCCGCCATCTGCGCCTACCTGGCCGACGCCTTTCCGCTCGGGAAACTCGCGCCGCCGGCCGACCGGCGCGGCCCGTACTACCGCTGGCTGTTCTTCGCCGCCGGTCCGCTGGAGGCGGCAGTGACGGCCAAGGCGCTTGGCCTGTTGGCGCCGGAGGAGAAGCGCGGGATGGCGGGCTACGGCAGCTTCGAGGCGACCATAGACACCCTGGAGGCGGCCGTTGCCGGCCGCGAGTACGTTGCGGCCGACCACTTTACTGCCGCGGACGTGTATGTCGGCTCGCAGATCGGCTGGGGCCTGATGTTCGGCACGATCGACAAGCGGCCCGCCTTCGCCGACTATGTGGGACGGTTGCGCGCCCGTCCGGCTGCAGAACGTGCCAGCGCCCTGGACGACGCTGCCCAGACCCCGAAGCCGTGACCTGATTTCGATGCGGACACACTCCCGCTTCATCCGCCGCCCCCGCACGGCGCCATCGTCACCAAAGGATTGACCGCTTCGCTTACGCCGTTCGCGGCAGATGCGGCTCGGCGTGGTCGAGCACTTCCTCCGGTTCGTCGGCATCGAGCGCCGACTCGTTGTTCAACTGCTGCTGCAGCCGCACCGTGTCCAGGTCGCCGGTCCACTTGGCGACCACGATGGTGGCAACGCCGTTGCCGATCAGGTTCGTGAGAGCGCGCGCTTCCGACATGAAGCGGTCGATCCCCAGGATCAGCGCGAGCCCCGCCACCGGCACGTGCCCCACTGCCGACAGGGTGGCTGCCAGCACGATGAACCCGCTGCCCGTTACACCAGCCGCGCCCTTGGAGGTCAGAAGCAGCACCAGCAGCAGCGTGATCTGCTGGCCGATCGACATGGGCGTGTTGGTCGCCTGTGCAATGAACACGGCGGCCATCGTCAGGTAGATCGAAGTGCCGTCGAGGTTGAACGAATAGCCGGTGGGAATCACCAGTCCGACCACCGACTTGCGGGCACCGAGATTTTCCATCTTGGCCATCATCCGCGGCAGCACTGTTTCCGAAGACGACGTGCCCAGGACGATCAGGAGTTCTTCCTTGATGTACCGGATGAATTTCCAGATCGAGAAGCCGTGGTAGCGCGCGATGCCGCCAAGCACGACGAAGATGAAGACCAGGCAGGTGATGTAGAAGGTGGCCATCAGCTGGCCGAGCTGCAGCAGGGAACCGAGGCCGTACTTGCCGATGGTGAATGCCATGGCACCGAAAGCGCCGATCGGCGCCACCCGCATGATGTAGCCGACGATGGCGAACAGCACGTGCGAAAACTTCTCGATGAAGTCGAACACCAGCGTGCCGCGGCCGCCGAATTTGTGCAGCGCGAAACCGAACAGCACCGCGAACAGCAGCACCTGCAGGATCTCGCCCTTGGCGAATGCATCGACTATCGTATTGGGAATGATGTTGAGCAAAAAGTCGGTCGTCGACGTCATCTGCCCCGGCTTCGTGTACGAAGCGATGCCCTTGGTGTCGAGCGACGCGGGGTCAATGTTCATGCCGGTACCGGGCTGGACCAGGTTGATGATCACCAGGCCGACGATCAGCGCGACCGAGCTGACGATCTCGAAGTAAAGCAGCGCGAGCCCGCCGGTCTTGCCGACCTTCTTCATGTTTTCCATGCCGGCGATGCCGATCACGACGGTGCAGAAAATGATCGGCGCGATGATCATCTTGATCAGCTTGATGAAGCCATCGCCAAGGGGCTTCATGGCCTCCCCGGTCTGCGGCCAGAAGTACCCCAGCGCCACGCCGATGACAATGGCGACGATGACCTGCAGATACAGCGATTTGTAGAAAGGCTTGCGGCCCGCGTCCTGGTCCATGGTTGACTCCGTCGCCTAGTTTGACGACGTAGCGTAGCACCGGCACGCGCGGGGCGTTACAGCCTGCTCTACAGTGCTGGGGCGGGCAATCGCTGCAACCGGTTCATGCTGGAAGCGAGGATCACCCAGGCCTGCAGCGCGAAGCCCGCGAGCGCCAGCCACAGGCAGGCGGGTTCGCCCCACACGCCGCCGACCAGTGCGCCCAGCGCCGCGCCGATCGGCCGCGCGCCGGCATTGGCTGCGAGGAAGACGGAAGACACCCGTCCCAACATGGCGCCCGGCGTGACGCTCTGGCGCAGCGTGGTGGTTGTGATCGTCCAGATCATGGGCCCGGCGCCGAACAGGAAAAAGGCGGCGCCCGCCAGCGCCCCGGACGGCACGAACAGGGTTCCCACCATGGCTGCTGCCGCAAGCACGGAAACCGCAGGGCCGAGCTGGATGGCACGGCCGAACGCGACTGCGCCGACGATGCGCGCTGCGAGCAGCGCACCCACGACCATGCCCAGGCCATAGCACGCCAACGTAATGCCGACTGCCTGGGTGCTCAAGCCGAGAACGCGCACCGCATAGGGAATGTACGCGGCCTGCAGCACGAACCACGAGATGTTCCAGGCAATCCCTGTCAGCAGCAACGGTCGCAGGAAGGACTGCCGCCAGACGAATAGCGCGCCTTCCTTGACCTCGAGTAGCGGATGGCGTGCCGCCACGGGGACACGCGGCGGCTCGGTCAACCGCCAGAGCAATGCGACCGCAGACATCGACAGCACGGCGGCCAGCACGAACGCCGCCGGCGCGCCGGCCCACGCCACCAGTGCGCCCGCCAGCGCCGGGCCGGCCGCATACGCCGCACTGCGTGCCAGTTCGATCCGTCCGTTGGCGCGCGCCAGCAGGTCGCGCGGCACCAGAACCAACACCAACGCAGGGGCAGCCACGCTGAAGCCCACGGTGCCGACGGCCCCCAGAAAGCCCAGCACGCCGAGCCAGAAGATCGACAGGCGGCCCGACACCACCATGGCGAGCATCGCCAGCAGCGAAAGCGCACGCAGGCCCTCCGCGGCCACCATCAGCCGTCGCCGCGACAGCCGGTCAGCCAGCAATCCGAGCGGGATCGACAGCAGCAGGAAAGGCAGAGTCTGCGCCGCGGCAAGCAGGCCGATCTCGCGCGCGCCTGCACCCAGTGCCAGGACTGCCACTAGCGGAACGGCGGCCAGGCTGAGTTGCTCCGCCGACTGGGCCGCCAGGTTGGATGTGGCAAGGGCAACAAACGGGCGGGGCAGTGGAGTGGACATGGCGCGCTTTATAGAAGCCCTGATGTTGCTCCTTGCAGGCGGGTCTGCTGGCCGTTTGCGGACTTGCGAATCCCGTCACCGGGCGGCGAATCGGTCGCCAGGAAATCCGTCTACCGGGCGCCAATCTGCATGTAGCCCGCGCCAGTGCCATTGCGCGCGCCCACAAGAATTCGAAGCTGCGTGTTTTGCATCGCGTGCTATCAGGCCAGGCTGCCTTGCCGCGCCAGGTGCACCTGGTGCAGCGTGATCTTTCGTACCTCTGCCTGGCTGGTCTCGATATGGGCGCGCAGCAACATCGCGGCCTGGTCGCCGCGCTTGCGCTGGATTGCCTTCAGTATCTTCGAGTGCTCGTCGTACGTGGCGTCAATCCGCGCCTGTCTGCTGAAGTCGAGTCGCCGGATGATGCGGATACGGTCGGTCACGTCCCGGTGCACGCGCGCCATCTCGGGGTTGCCGGCGGCGGCGACGAGCATGCAGTGGAAATCCTCATCCCACTTCGACACCTGCACCATGTCGCTGCTGCGATCGGCGACGGCCACCAGCCAGATCCCGATCAGCTGGTTCAGCAGTCCGGCGTCGACGCGCTCGCCGTCCATGCACAGGCGCCGGGCCGCGGTCGTCTCCAGCACCATGCGCAGGTCGTACAAGTGCTCGAACCGCTCGAAGTCGAACGGCAGGACGCGCCAGCCACTGCGGAACAGCACTTCGACAAAGCCCTCCTGCTGCAACCGGAACAGCGCCTGCCGCACCGGCGTGCGCGACACGCCCAGGCGTTCGCTCAATTCGTTTTCGGTGAAGCGGTCGCCCGGCACCAGGCTGAATTCAGCGACGTCGCGTTTCAGTTGCTGGTACACCTCGTCGGCGCGCGACCGGTGCGGCGGCGCCTTGATCCGGGCGGCGCGGCCGGCGGCGCTGTGCATCAGCAAGCCGGCCTAGGGATGCGCCGCACGCTTGCGAGCGCCGGCAACAGCTGTTTGCTGGTGGCGGTCCAGCCGACGATCGCGCCCTGTGCGCGCATCATCTCCAAGGCCGCCGCCTTGAATTGCGGAAAGTAGCTTTCAGTGCAATCCTCCAGCAACAGGCTCTCGTAGCCGCGGTCGTTGGCCTCCCTCATGGAGGTCTGCACGCAGACCTCGGTGGTCACCCCCATGAACAGCAGGTGGGTGATCCCGGCCTGCTGCAGCAGCTCGTTCAGCGGGGTGGCGTAGAACGCACCCTTGCCCGGTTTGTCCAGCACCGCCTCCCCGGGAGCGGGCGCAAGCTGGGGAATGATTTCCGCCCCCGGCTCGCCGCTCACCAGGATGCGCCCCATCGGCCCCTGGTCGCCGATGCGCAGCGTCGGGTTGCCGCGATCGCGTTTGGAGGGCGGGCAGTCGCTCAGGTCGGCCCGGTGCGCCTCGCGGGTGTGGACCACCATGCCGCCGGCAGCGCGCCAGGCTTGCAGCACCTGCCGGCAGGCAGGAACGATCGCCGACAGCAGCGAGACGTCATTGCCCAGGGACGCGCCGAAGCCGCCGGGCTCGATGAAATCGCGCTGCATGTCGATGATGACGAGCGCGGCCTTGCCGATGGCGAAGTCGTAGGGGAACGGGTTGGCTTCGACGTGCATGGCGACGGCTAGGCGGCAAGGGCCGGAGCCGTTTCATGGTGACCGCCGCCCATGTGAGCGCCGATCACATGGCGCTGCGCGTCTGCGGCCCGGGTCTCGAAGACGATGCGGCCTTCGCTCATCACGACGATCCGGTCGGCCAGCTCGATCAGCTCGTCCAGGTCCTCGCTGACCAGCAGCACGGCGCCGCCGCGGTCGCGCACGCCACGCAGCCGTCCATGGATCTCCCTCACCGCGGCGAAGTCCAGGCCGAACACGGGATTCGCCGCAATCAGCACGTTGATCTCGCCATTGAGCTCGCGCGCCAACACGGCCCGCTGCACGTTGCCGCCGGAGAGGCTGCGGATCGGCACGTTCTCGCCTTGGGTCTTGATGCCGTAGGCGGCGATCCACTCGCGGGCCCGGCTGCGCCAGCCGTCGTAACGCAGCCGTCCGGCACGGTACAGCGGCGGCAGGTCGAAGTCGCGCAGGGCCATGTTCTCGGCCACGCTCATCTCGGCTACACACGCGTTGCGCAGCGGCTCCTCGGGCAGGCTGCGCACTTTCAGGCGGTGGTTTTCGCGCCGCCCGCCGGCATAGGGCTGGCCCAGGACCTCGACGTCGCCTCCGGCGCGGTGCCGTTGGCCGACCAGCGCCTCCACCAGTTCGCGCTGGCCATTGCCGGAAACTCCCGCGATGCCGAGGATTTCGCCGGCTGCGACCGACAAGCTGACGTCCCGCACCGCCAGGGTGCCGCGGTCGCCCGCCACGTTCAGATCGTGCACGGCGAGCAATTTCTCGGCGGCGACCACGTCGAGCGGCGCGTTGCGGTGTCGGGCCCGCACTGTCCGGGTCCTGGCCTCGGGAAACGGCATTTCCAGGCTCGCGGCCGCCGCTTCACCGACCATCGCCTGCGCCAGCAGGGCCGGCGCGGTCCGGGCCACCGCGCAGTGGTGCACCGACCTGCCGCGCCGCAGCACGGTCACCTCGTCGGCATAAGCCATCACCTCCCGGAACTTGTGCGTGATCAGCAGCACGGTGCAATGGCCGGCGCGAGCGAAGTCACGCACATGTCCCAGCACCTCGTCGGCCTCCTGCGGCGTCAGCACCGACGTTGGCTCGTCCAGGATCAGCAGTCGCGGCCGCAAGTAGAGCTGCTTGAGCAGCTCTAGCTTCTGCTTTTCCCCGGCGGCGAGTTCCGACGGACGCGCGTCCAGGTCGAGCGTGAACGGGGTCGAGGCAAGAAACTCCTTCAGCTCGGCGCGCTTGGTTTTCCAGTCGATCAGCGCGGGCAGCCTGGTGCCGGCGAGCAGCAGGTTCTCCGCGACCGTCATGCCGGGAGCCAGCGTGAAGTGCTGGTACACCATTCCGATGCCGAGCGACCGGGCGACCACAGGGCTGGCGATGTCCTGCTCCCGGCCATCGGCGATCACAGCGCCTTCGTCAGGACGCTGGAAACCGGCCACGCACTTCACCAGCGTGCTCTTGCCGGCCCCGTTTTCGCCCAGCAGGGCGTGAACCGACCCCGGCGCGACCTTCATGGTGACGTGGTCCAGGGCGGTAAGGCTCCCGAAACGCTTGGTGAGCTCGAAGGTTTCCAGAGCCATGGCGCCGGTCGGCACCGGCTGCGAAGGAACGGGAGCCGCACTCATGCGGGCAGCCTGTGATTACGGGCGGGTGGTTTCATGCAAGCCCCTTCAATAAATCGTGCGATGTCGCGTGCGCGCCGAACACGCCGCCCTGCATGGTCACCATCTTCAGCGCGGCTTCGTGGTTGCCACGGTCGGTGGCGGCGGTGCAGTCGGAAAGCAGCAGGCATTCGAAGCCGCGGTCGTTGGCCTCGCGCATCGTGCTGTGGACGCAGACGTCGGTGGTGATGCCGGCCAGCACCAGGTTGACGATGCCGCGGGTACGCAGGACCAATTCGAGATCGGTGGCGCAGAACGAGCCCTTGCCCGGCTTGTCGATGACGCTCTCTCCTGGCAGCGGCGCCAGCTCAGGAATGATTTGCCAGCCCGGTTCGCCGCGCACCAGCACCTTGCCGCACGGTCCGTCGTCGCCGATGCCGGCGCCGAGCCGGCGCGAGCGCCAGCGCTTGTTGGCCGGCAGGTCGGCCAGGTCCGGGCGGTGGCCTTCGCGGGTGTGGATGACGGCATAGCCGGCGGCGCGCATTGCCGGCATCAGCTTTCGAAGCGGCTCGATCGGCGCACGCGTCAGCGAGATGTCGTAGCCCATCTTGTCCACATAGCCGCCGATCCCGCAGAAGTCGATCTGCATGTCGATCACCACCAGTGCCGTGTTGGACGGCTTCAGGTCGCCGTTGTAGGGCCATTGGTAAGGGTTGGCGGGGACGAAGCGTTCCATGCGCGCCTCAGGCGAGCTTATGGACCGGAACCGCCGCCGAATCGGGCACCAGCGGATGCGCTGCTGGCCCCTCGTAGCTGCGCGTCGGCGGCGCAAAGCCGCAAGGACTGCCGTCCGTCACTTCCACCTGCCACTGCAGCCGGTACCTGCCGGCCGCCATGTCGTGCATGTAGGTGTACGGGCAGTCCTGCGCGCCCCCTTTCACCGCAACGTAGCCCCGGTGGTACAGCTGGTAAATATTGTTCTCGACACCCCAGCCGCGGCGCGCCTCCCGCACCAGGTCAGGCCGCAACTCGCATGTGATGATCTCGTCGACGCGGCCGCCGCCCTCGACCAGCACCGTGCCGTCGAAGTTGCAGAACATTCCTTCGCCCATCGAGTCGAAGCTGCCGTCGCTGCCGCACATGCAGACGTTGGCGGTGTAGGCCAGGTTGCTGAAGGCGTTTGCCTGGTTGCTGATCTTCCAGCTGTGGCGGATCGGCGCCGTGTAGCCGGCGGTGCGGATGATGATTTCCGCGCCCTTGTAGGCCGCCTCGCGCGCCATTTCGGGAAACATGCCGTCGTGGCAAATGATCAGTGACAGCTTGCTGCCGTTGGGTCCATCACAGACCGGCACGCCGAGGTTACCCGGCTCCCAAGGCTCGACCGGGACCCATGGATGCAGCTTGCGGTAATAGAGCCTGATGGCTCCGGTGTCGTCGATGATCAGCCCGCTGTTGTACGGGTTGCCGCCAGGGTTCAACTCCATGATCGAGAAGCAGCCCCAAATCCCGTTGCCGGTGCAGGCCTGCCGGAAGGCTGCCACTTCCGGGCCGTCGAGCGAGCACATGATCTGCGGATTCGTGTCCATCGACAGGCCGTGCAGCGAGTACTCGGGAAACACCACCAGGTCCATCGTCGACTGATTACGGCGCGCCTTGGCCACCATGTCGCAGATGCGCCGTGTCTGCACCGCGAGGTCGGCCGGCGTGACGACCACCGGCAGCTGCAGCTGCACCAGCCCCATCACGACGCCGTTCTTCGATTTGTTCAATCCACCCAAACCAGTCATTGCTTCACTCCTCGAGTTGTATGCATGAATGAAGTCATCGCGAGGCCCCTAGCTCGCCGGGACTGCCGCTGACCACGCTGCCGGGCCGGCAGGTGATCACCAGGATCAGCAGCGTCAGCACATAGGGAACGATGTTGAACAGGTGGTAGCCCCAGCCGACGCCGACCGACTGCAGGGCGGGACCGATCGCGCCAGCGCCGCCGAACAGCAGCGCCGCGCCGACACAGCGGATGGGGCGCCAGCGAGCAAAGATCACCAAGGCCACCGCGATCAGGCCCTGGCCGCTGGAAACTCCTTCGTTCCAGCTGCCGGGATAGAACAGCGTGAGACAGGCGCCGCCCAGGCCGGCGATCATTCCGCCAGCGGCGGTCGCCCCGATACGGATACCGGAAACCGAGTAGCCGAGCGCGCGGGTTGCGTTCGCCGAGTCCCCCGCCATACGCACCAGCAGCCCGGCACGGGTGTTCGCAAACGCCCACCAGAGCGCAGCCGCGATGGCGATGCCGACCGGCACCAGCGCGTTCACCTGCAGGGCCGAGCGCACGGCCGCGGAGTCGCTCCAGTTACCCAGCGCAATGAAGGGCAGCTGCGGCGCCTGCGGCTGGATCAACGGCTTGCCGAGGTAGAACGCGAGTCCGGTGCCGAGCAGCATCAAGGCGATGCCGGTGGCGACGTCGTTCACGCGAGGCAGGGAGCACAGCATGCCGTGCAGCGCGGCCAGCAAGCCGCCCGTGAGGGCGGCAGCCAGCACGCCGACCCAAGCCGAGCCGCTCACATAGGACCCGCCGAACGCCGACATGGCCGACAGCACGAGCACGCCTTCGAGTCCGAGGTTGATGCGTCCCGACTTTTCGGTCAGGCACTCGCCCAGGCTGACAAACAGGAAGGGGGCGCCAACACGCAAGGCGCCACCGACGATGCCGGCGAAGAAGATCAGGATCTGGTCGGCCGTCATCTCACTGCCTCTGCGGTCTCGTCATTGCGGCCGGTTGCCAGCACCCAGACTTCGGCCACCGCGGCTGGGCCCAGGGTCGCGCCCGGGATGACAACTGCGCCCGGCGGGTAGACGTCTCTTGCCGGCGCTGGGGCCCGCCCCACCAGGACACCGGGAACCTGCGGGGCCGGCTGCGCCGGACGCGAGATGCGCGCGAACAGCGCGTTCCAGTCCATGTCGCGCAGGGCTTCGCTGGCCAGGATCAGCACGAAGGCGATCCCCTGCAACACCTGCACCGATGCATCGGGCAACCCAAGCCGGCGTTGCAGCAGGCTGCCCGCCGCGCCGAAGCCGCCGAACAGGATTGCCACCGGGACGATCGCGATCGGGTCATGCCTGGCGATGAAAGCCACCAGGACGCCGGCGTAACCGTAGCCGGCGATGAGCGATGCGTTGGCGCTGGTGTGCACAGCCGCCACTTCGACTGCACCCGCCACGCCCGCGCAGGCGCCGCCGATCGCGCAGGCGAGCAGGATGAGGCGCGACGCGGGCAGCCCGATCAGTTGCGCCGTGCGTAAATTGCCGCCGACCACCCGCACCGAAAAGCCGGACCGCGTCATGCGCAACCAGAGCCCGGCGACGATGCACGCGGCGACGCCGATCGCCAGTCCCCAATGCACGTCCGAGCCGCCAATGCCTGTGATCCGCATCCCTTCGTCCAACGCGTAGGTCGATGGCTTGTTCAGGCTGGCCGGGTCGCGCAGCGGGCCTTCCACAAGGTGCTTGAACAGGCCGATCGCGACATAGGCCAGCAGCAGACTGCTGATGGTCTCGTTGATGCCGCGAAACTGCCGCAGCCAGCCCGCCAACGCGATCCAGAACGCACCCGCAATCGCCGCCGCCAAGCAGACCAGCACGGTGCCGAGGACGTTTTCTGGGAGCGGCAGCGCCTGCGCGAAGCCGGCGCTCGCAAGGCCGCCCAGCACGAGCGCCCCTTCGCCACCGATGATCACGAGCCCGGCCCGCATCGGGATCGCCACGCACAAGGCGGTGAGCATCAGCGGGGCGGCCCGCTGCAGCGTGTTCTGCCAGGAGTACCAATCGCCGAACGCGCCCTGGAACAGCAGCAGCCACACCTGCGCCGGGTTGACCCCGGCGAATCGGACGAACACGCCGAACAGCAGCAGCGCCGCGACGATCGCCGAGGCAGGCAGCAGGATCTCCTTCAGTGCGTTTCGCATTTGGCAAACTTCATCCAACGGACCCGACGACGCCTTCCACCAGGTAGTTCATCTTCTCCAGCTCGAGATCGGTCTGCTTGAACGACTTGCCGGCCGGGATCACGACGGCGCCCCTGTTGTCCTTGAGCGGACCCTTGAAGATGTCGAACGTGTCCGCGATCATCCTTGCCTTGACCGCGTCCGCGCCCTTCTTCGCCGCGTCGGGAACCATCGGGCCGTAGCTGGACATCTTCACGTAGCCTTCCTTCAGGCCGCCGCGCAGGAAGTTCGGGTGCGGCTTGCCGGTCCTCGCGGCCTCGATGAAGGTGGTGTAGGCCGTCAGCCAGTTCCACTCGGCGCCGGTCAGGTAGGCGCCGGGCGCCAGCTTGGCCTGGCTGGCGTGGTAGCCGCACACCATCTTGCCGCGCCTGGCTGCCGTCTCGACGATCACCTTCGGCCCGTCGACGTGCATCGTGAACACGTCGACGCCCTGGTCGGCCATGCTGTTGGTCGCTTCGGCTTCCTTGACCGGCATCGACCAGTCGCCGGTGAAGATGACATTGGTCGTGATGCCGGGCTTGACCGAGCGCGCGCCCATGGTGAACGCGTTGATGTTGCGCAGCACCTGCGGGATCGGCTTGGCCGCCACAAAGCCCAGCTTCTTGCTCTTGGTGGCATGGCCGGCAATCACACCGTTGAGGTACTGGCCCTCGTCGATATAGCCAAAGAAGCTGCCGGTGTTGTCGGGGTGCTTGCCCTTGGTCCACATGCCGCCGCAATGGGCGAAGCGCACGCCGGGGTGCTTGGCCGCCACCGCCAGCATGTGCGGGTCGAAGTAGCCGAAGGACGTGGGGAAGAGCAGCGTGGCGCCGTCCTGCGCGATCATGCCCTGCATGGTCTTCTGCACCGCATTGGTCTCGGGCACGTTCTCTTCTTCGACCACCTTGATGCCGGCCATCTTCTTGACCAGCGCCACATTCTCGGCATGGGCCTGGTTGTAGCCATAGTCGTCGCGCGGGCCGACATAGATGAAGCCCACGCTGATCGGCTTGGCTTGAGCCCAGGCGCCGGGCGCGGCCGCGCCGGCCGCCAGGGCACTGGCGCTCTTGATCCAGTCACGACGGGTCCAGATTGCTTGCGACATCGATGTTTCCTCTTGCTGGGGCCGGTGGGGCCGATTGGGCCAGGGGGCAGCCAGCAACAGGTGCGCCGGCCGGTGTTCTAGCCGGTATACAAGCAAGGGACGGGCCAACTTGTGGGAGCCGGGCGGGCCCTGCCCCGGCATCTCGCTGGGGCGGCGATGGCGGCCGACGGGTGCACCGGCAGCGTGCGGGCAGGGGGGCTGCCGCCCATTGGCGGTGCCGGCTGCACCGACCTGGGCGGCGCGATGATCAAGATCGCGGCGGCGGG
>JAYUHN010000089.1:0-2411 GCA_043766965.1 Ramlibacter sp.
GGAGATCCGATGAGCTCGACACTTGAAACCATTGTTCTTGGCGGCGGCTGCTTCTGGTGTACCGAAGCCGTGTTCGTCAAGGTGCGCGGCATCACTGACGTGGAGTCGGGCTACAGCAACGGGCAGGCAAAAAACCCGAGCTATGAACAGGTGTGCACCGGCACCACCGGCCATAACGAAGTCGTCAAGCTGACGTTCGACCCGGCGCAGATCACGCTCGGACAGATCCTGGAAATCTTCTTCGTGATCCACGATCCGACCACGCTGAACCGCCAGGGCAACGATGCAGGCACCCAGTACCGCAGCGGCATCTACACCACCACGCCGCAGCAGAAGGCGGTGGCGGACGAAATGATCCGGCAGATGACCGGCGACAAGCTGTTCGGCAAGCCGATCGTGACCGAGGTGCAGCCCCTGAGCAACTACTCGCCGGCCGAGGAATACCACCAGGACTTTTACGAAAAGAATCCGTACCAGGGCTACTGCGTCGCCGTCGCCGGCCCGAAGGTCGCCAAATTCCGCAAGACCTTTTCGCAGCTGGTGAAGAGCTGAGTCACGCCCCAACGGGCTCAGGCGCCCCGGAACAGGCTCATGCCCCAGGGCGAGAGCTTCACCGGCAGGTGGTAGTGCTGGGTCTCGTCGGACAACCCGAAGCGGAACACCTGCACGTCCATGAAGGCGGGTGTGGGGAGCGTCGTCCCCCGGTCGCGGTAGTACTGCCCCACATGCAGCCGCAGTTCGTAGCTGCCGGCCGCGATGCGGTCGGGGTTCTCGAGGTCCTCCACCAGCCCGTTGTTGCCGACCGTGCCTTCCAGCACGATCTGCGGGGCGTCGCCTCGCAGGCTGACGATCTGCACGCGCATGCCGCGAGCGACCGCGCCGTTGGCGATGTCCACGACGTGGACTGAAATCGGTTTCATTGCACTCCCGAAGCGTTGACGGCAGATTCTGCCGGCCCGGCGCGGTCCCGTGTGTCGAATCGCTTCAGGGCGCGAGCCGCTCCCGCACCCACTGCCCCTGCCGCAGCGCGTAGCGAAGCCGGTCGTGCAGCCGGCTCTTGCGGCCCTGCCAGAACTGCCACTCGTCCGGCAGCAGCCGGTAGCCACCCCAGTGCGGGGGCCGCGGCGGCTGGAGCATGAACTGGGCACCGAATTTCGCCGCGTTCGCCACCAGCACCGAGCGCCCTGAAATCACCTGGCTCTGCGGACTGGCCCAGGCGCCGATGCGCGAATCGAGCGGTCGGCTGGCGAAGTAGGCGTCACTGTCCTCGGGCGACGTTTTTTCCACCACGCCTTCGATGCGGACCACGCGCTCCAGTTCGACCCAATGGAACTGCAGCGCCGCGAACGGATTGCCGGCCAGCTCCCGGCCCTTGCGGCTGTCGTAGTTGGTATAGAACACGATGCCGCGCTCGTCGTACCCCTTGACCAGCACGATCCGGGTGCTGGGCCGCAGGTCGCCCGCCACGGTCGCCAATGTCATTGCGTTGGGCTCGGGCAACTCGGCCGTGAGCGCCTCCTGCAACCATTGGTCGAATTGCAGCAGCGGATCGGCGTTCGACGCCTGCTCGCTCAGCTCGGCGCGCTCGTAGCTCTTGCGCAGTTGGGAAAGGTCCGTCATCAGCGCCAGTATAGGCAGGCGCACCGTGTCTCATTTTGCGAATGCACGACCGGTCAAGGGTTAACCCGATCAACATTTTGGCTCAACCGCTTAGCCTCTGCGGTGGCGAAACCCATCGCGGCAACATGGAGAGACGATATGAGCGTGACATTCAATCTCAACGGCAAAAGCGTCGCAGCCAAAGCGGAGCCGGACACCCCCCTGCTGTGGGTCATCCGAGACGAGCTTGGCCTCACCGGCACCAAATTCGGCTGCGGCATGGCCCTGTGCGGCGCCTGCACCGTGCACTTGAACGGCAAGCCGGTCCGGTCCTGCCAGACCGCGCTGTCGGCGGTGCAGGGGCAGAAGGTGAGCACGATCGAAAGCCTGCCCCGCGACAATTCGCATCCGCTACAGGTGGCGTGGATCAAGCACGACGTGCCGCAGTGCGGTTATTGCCAGTCCGGCCAGCTGATGAGCGCGACGGCGCTGCTGCAGTCCAACAAGAACCCGAGCGACGCCGACATCGACGCCGCCATGAGCGGCAACATCTGCCGCTGCGGGACCTACCAGCGCATTCGCGCCGCCGTGCATGCGGCGGCCGGCACGCGCGTCGCCGTAGCCCCGTCCGCCGACGAAGCGGCAAAGGCCTGAGGAGAGTTCGATGAAAAACGCATCGCTCCGCAGCCCCTCACGCCGCAAATTCATCGTCGGCTCCGCCGCGATTGCCGGCGGCGGCCTCGCGCTTGGCATCCCGTTCCCGTTGCTTTCCGCCCCAGCCCAGCCTGCCGCAGGCGCCGAAGTCAACGCGT
>JAYUHN010000090.1:0-2410 GCA_043766965.1 Ramlibacter sp.
CCCGCGGCCATCAGTCCCAGCGCAAGCGATGCCGCGCCGATGCGGCTGAGCGTCGGCTCCAGCAACGCCGGCACGCGCAGGCCGGCGAGATTCGCCGCCAGGCCGAAGACTGTCGCGATGATCAGGGGATTGCGCAGCAATGCGCGACCGAAGCCGGTGTTCGCATGCCGCGCCATCGGCCAGACGGCGGCGACGTTGTAGAGCGGGACGCTGATGCCGATCAGCACCGCGATGAGAGCCAGCCCCGGCCCTCCGGCCAGACGTTCGGCCAGGGCGAGCGCGATGAAGGAGTTGAAGCGAAAGGCCACCTGCGACGCGCCGGCGTGCTCGCGCGCATCGATCCGCCCCGCCAGGCCGGGCCAGTACGGCACCGAGTAGGCGAGCAGGATGCCTGCAAGGCCCATCGACAGGCCGGCGCCGATCAGGCCCGACGTGGCGGCGAGGTCCAGCGGATGACGCACGATCGACTGGAACAGCAAGACCGGGAACAGGAAGTAATACACCAGCCCTTCGACCGGCTCCCACACGGCCCGGTCCAGTGCGGTGTAGCGGCAGACCAGGAGGCCCAGCAGGATCAGGGAAAAGTCCGGAAACAGCAGCTGCGCGTAGTTCACCGCGGCCAGCATAGCCCAGCAGCGGCTTGTGCCCGGGTATGTCCGGATGGGGAATCCACAAGGCGGCGCCGACCTTGCCGGGAATACCATCCGGTATTGCCATTTTCCCAAGTCATCAAGGAGTCCGCATGAAACGCCGCCACTGGTTGGCCCTGTCAACCGCCGCCATCGCCGCGGCCTGCTCCGGTCCCGCCCTGGCCCAGGGCTATCCCAACAAGGTGATCCGGCTGGTGGTCCCGTTCGCTCCGGGCGGCACCACTGACATCATTGCGCGCGTGATCGCGGAGCCATTGAGCAAGGCGCTGGGGCAAACCGTGGTGGTGGAGAACAAGGCCGGGGGCGGCGGCGTGGTCGGCGCGCTGGACACGTCGCGGGCCACTCCCGACGGCTATTCGCTCGGCGTCGCCACGGTGTCGACGGTGGCCGCCAATCCCGCGATCAATCCGAAAATCCAGTACAACCCGCTGACGGATTTCACGCCGATCATCAACATCGCCGCGACGCCCAACATCATCGCCGTCAACCCGAGCTTTCCTGCCAAGGATTACAAGACCTTCCTGGCGGAACTCAAGAAGGCGCCGGGCAAGTACTCGTACTCGTCGTCGGGCACCGGCGGCATCAGCCACCTGCAGATGGAGCTGTACAAGAACCTGTCGGGCACCTTCGTCACGCACATCCCCTATCGCGGCGCCGGCCCGGCGCTGAACGACACCGTCGCGGGCCAGGTGCCGATCATCTTCGACAACGTCCCGTCGACGTTGCCCTTCGTCAAGGAAGGCCGGCTGGTAGCGATCGTCGTTGCAGCCCCGCAGCGGCTGGCCGCGCTGCCGAACGTGCCCACCTTCAAGGAAGTCGGGCTCGAGCCGGTGAATCGCATGGCGTTCTACGGCATCTACGGCCCCAAGGGCCTGCCGCCGGAAGTGGTGAGCAAGGTCCATGACGGCGTCATGAAGGCGCTGCAGGATCCGGCGGTGCGCAAGCGCATCGAGGACACGGGCGCGCTGGTGGTCGGCAACACGCCGCAGCAGTTCGCCGAGCAGATCCGGGCCGAACTGGCGGTCTACAGGAAGGTGGTCGAGACCGCGAAGCTGACGCTTGAATGAGCGATGACGAATGACCTTGCTGCGCATCGATGACAGATGAATCGTCATGGCGCGCAGCGCCGTCATTGAAGCCGCAGGCGAAGTCATCAGCGCAGCAGGTCATCAGCGCGGCAGGTCATCAGCGCAGCGAGTCATCCATTGACGCTTTCATCGATGCCATCTGGCTCGAGGACGGCTTGTCGAAGAACACGTTGGCCGCGTACCGCCGCGACCTGGGCCTGTATGGACGCTGGCTGGCCACGCAGGGTAAAACCATCGACGCCTGCACCGAGTCCGACATCAACAGCTACTTTTCGGCGCGTCACAGCCAGACCCGCGCGACGTCGGCCAACCGGCGGCTGACGGTGTTCAAGCGGTATTTCCGCTGGGCCCTGCGCGAGCGGATGATCAGCGCCGATCCGACGCTCAAGCTGCAATCGGCCAAGCAGCCGCTGCGGGTGCCCAAGACCCTGAGCGAAGCGCAGGTCGAGACCTTGCTGGCCGCCCCCGGCGTCGAGACGCCGCTGGGCCTGCGTGACCGCACGATGCTCGAGCTGATGTACGCCAGCGGCTTGCGTGTCAGCGAGCTGGTGGGCCTGAAGATGTTCAATCTCGGCATGAACGAAGGAGTGCTGCGGGTGCTGGGCAAGGGCAGCAAGGAAAGGCTGGTGCCGTTCGGGCAGATCGCGTGCGACTGGATCACCCGTTACCTGG
>JAYUHN010000091.1:0-2390 GCA_043766965.1 Ramlibacter sp.
CAGGTGCCGCACCCATGAAAAAGACATTTCCGCTGCAGGTCGAGGGCAAAAACCCCGACCGCCTGCTCGATGCGACCAAGAACGAGATCCGCAAGTACGTCAAGCGCGAGCGGCGGCGCGAACTGCCCGCTGGCGCCGATTACTGGGATTTCGACTGCCGTTTCGGGGCAGCGGAAGCGGCGGCCCAGCCGGTGCATCTGTCCGCGCTGATCGGGTTGGTGGACGGCGCCGCGAAAGAAGGCGGCAGCCAGTTCTACATCGAGATCCTGGCGAAACCGGCGCAGCGCAAGGCACGTCCGGCCGAAACCGCCGAGGCTGACGACGAGATCTAGACGGTTTGTCATGCCGGGCCGGACCCGGCATCCATCCGGCCGCGCCCGACTAGCTGTCCTTGTCCGCCTTGCGGTCATCGCCGCCATGTGATCCCTGCGCCGCGCGCAACTTGTCTTTTTTACTGGGGCGCTTGCCCTTGATGCCGCCAGTGCCGGGGCCGGAGGACGGCTCGGCCTGCGCCGGCTCGAAGCCGGGCACCTGCTCGCGCTGCAAGCTCAGGTTTTGCCGCTTTTCGATCAGGCGGAAATGCGCTTCGCTGCCGGCGCTGACGAAACTCACGGCCAGCCCGGATTCGCCGGCGCGGCCGGTGCGGCCGATGCGGTGCACGTAATCGACTGCGGAACGCGGCAGGTCATAGTTCACCACCACCGGCAACTGCGTGATGTCGATGCCGCGCGCCGCCAGGTCGGTGGTGACCACCACATCCCACTGTTCGTTCTTGAACTGCGACAGCACTTCGGCCCGTTTGCCCTGGCTGAGGTCGCCGTGAAAGGGGGTCGCGAACACCCCGGCCTGATGCAGCTTCCATGCGACGTGTTCGGCCGCGTACTTGGTCGCGACGAACACCAGCACCCGGTCCCAGCCGCTTTCGCGCAGCAGATGGCGCAGCAACTGCGTCCGCCGGTCCGGGTCGACCTGGATCACGCGCTGCAGGATGACCGGCTGGTTGGCGCCGGTGGCGGCGACTTCGATCCGCACCGGGTCACGCAGCAACGCGCCGGCCAGCACCTGCACGTCGGACGGGAACGTCGCCGAGAAAAAGAGGTTCTGGCGCCGGGCCGGAAGCAGCGCCAGCAGGCGCCGCAGTTCGTCCGAGAAACCGAGATCGAGCAGCCGGTCGGCCTCGTCCAGCACCAGCAGCTCGACTGCCGACAGCGTCAGCGCGTTGTGCTCCAGCAGGTCCAGCAGGCGGCCGGGCGTCGCAACCACCACGTCTGCGCCGCCGCGCAGTCCCATCATCTGCGGGTTGATCGAGACCCCGCCGAACAAGACAGCGATCTTCGGCGGCCGCGGCAGGTGCCGGCCCAGGCCGCGCAGCACCTCGCCGACCTGCGCGGCGAGTTCGCGCGTGGGCACCAGCACCAGCGCGCGCAAACGGCGGGGTGCGCGCGGCTCACCGTCTTGCAGCTGCTGCAGCAACGGCAGGCCGAAGGCAGCCGTCTTGCCGGAGCCGGTCTGCGCCGACCCGAGCAGGTCCGCGCCGCGCAGGATCGCGGGGATTGCCTGCGACTGGATCGGCGTCGGCGTGCTGTAGCCCAGTTCACTCGCGGCGCGCGCGAGCGCGGGAGACAGCCCAAGGGCGGAAAAGGGCATGGTTCAGGCGCAGAGCAGTCCGCGCGCTGCGAGGTTCGCAAAGAGGTCGCGCAGTCCGAACTCCCACGGCGCGATGCGGTCGCAGAAATTCACCGTGTTCTCCAGCCGGCCCAGCTTCGCGCTCGAGATGCGCACCACGTCGCCGAGCTTGTGGGTGAAGCCGCCGCCCGGGCTGTCCCGGTCCTGCGTCGGGGCGAACATGGTTCCGAGGAACAACATGAAACCGTCCGGGTACTGGTGGTGCCTGCCGATGGTCTGCTGCACCAGGTCGAGCGGGTCGCGGCTGATCTGGGCCATCGAGCTGTCGCCGCGCAGCACGAAGCCATCCTGCCCCCGCACCTCCAGCTCCACGGTGCAGCGCCGCACGTCATCCATCGAATAGGTCTGGTCGAACAGACGGATGAAAGGCCCGATCGCGCAGGAGGCGTTGTTGTCCTTGGCTTTTCCCAACAGCAATGCGCTGCGGCCCTCGAAATCGCGCAGGTTGACGTCGTTGCCAAGGGTGGCGCCGGCCACCTCGCCGCGGCTGTTCACGGCCAGCACGATCTCCGGCTCCGGGTTGTTCCAGCCAGAACCGGGATGGATGCCGATCTCGGCGCCCGGGCCGACGCTGGAGAGCACCGGCGCCTTGGTGAAAACCTCGGCATCCGGGCCAATGCCGACCTCCAGGTACTGCGACCACAGGTTCTGCCGGACCAGCAGCTGCTTCAGTTCCATCGCCTTGGCCGAGCCGGGGACCAGAC
>JAYUHN010000092.1:0-2383 GCA_043766965.1 Ramlibacter sp.
CCATGCGCAAAATCCTGTTCGCCCTTTATGGCCTGCTGGCCTACCTGTTCTTCTTCGGCACATTTCTGTCCGCCATCGCCTTCGTCGGCAACGGCCCGATGTTGCGCGGCCTCGACGCCGCACCCACGGGGCCGCTTGGCGAGTCGCTGGCCATCGATGCGCTGCTGCTCGGGCTTTTCGCCGTGCAGCACAGCGTGATGGCCCGTCCCGCCTTCAAACGCTGGTGGACCCGCGTGATCCCGCCTGACCTGGAACGCAGCACGTACGTCGCGCTCGCCAGCGCCGCGCTGGCGCTGCTGCTGTGGCAGTGGCGGCCGCTCGGTGGGGAGATCTGGTCGGTGGCCGGGACGCCGGCGGCGATCGTGCTGCAGGTGGTGTTCTGGGCCGGTTGGGTCGTGCTGCTGGTCAGCACCTTCCTGATCAACCACTTCGAGCTGTTCGGGTTGCGGCAGTCGTTCGCGCCGCTGCTCGGGCTCGGCGATGCGCCGCCGGTGTTTCGCACGCCCGGCCTGTACCGCCATGTGCGGCACCCGATCTACCTCGGGTTTCTGCTGGCGTTCTGGTCGGCACCGGTCATGACCGGAAGCCACCTGTTCTTCGCGCTCATGACCACTGGCTACATCCTGGTCGGCATCTTCCTCGAGGAGCGCGACCTGATGCACCTGTTCGGCGCCCGGTATGCCGAGTACCGGCGGCAGGTCGGCATGCTGCTGCCGCGTCTGCGTAGCGCCGCACCGGCACCGCGACCGTCACTCCACGAATAAGTCGACGCGGCCGCGACAAAGGTCATGGTTTTCCCGCAAATGGCAGCCACCGACCGGGGACTTCCAACATAATTACCTGTAATTACGAAAGCGGTCCCGACCGATGCGCCTTGTCGCCAGCTCGCTGCACACCGAAGTCGCCGACCAGTTGCGTCAGCGGATCTTCGACGGCGAGCTGCCGCCGGGTACCTTCCTCGACGAGGTGACGATCGCGCAGGCGATGAGCATCTCGCGCACGCCGTTGCGCGAGGCCCTGAAGGTGCTGACGGCGGAGGGGCTGGTCCGGCACGAGCCGCGGCGCGGCTGCTTCGTGAACCAGGTGACCGCCAAGGACCTCGACGGGATCTTCCCGGTGATCGCGCTGCTGGAAGGGCGCTGCGCCCGGGAGGCGGCGCTGCACGCGACCGACGCCGATCTCGAGGCTTTGCAACTGCTGCACGAAAAGCTGGCCCGACATGCCAAGGCGCGGCGCATTAACGATTACTACAGCGTCAACTTCGAAATTCACGAAGCCATCATCGCGTTGGCCGACAACCGGTGGCTGGCCCAGGTGATCGGCGACCTGCGCAAGATCGTCAAGCTGGCCCGGCTGCAGCAGCTCCATGCGCCCGGCCGGCTGGACCAGAGCCTGGCCGAGCACCTGGCCATTTTTGCAGCCCTCAAGGCGCGCGATCCGGAAGGCGCGGAAGCGGCGATGCGAACCCATCTGTCCCGCCAGCGCGTGGCGTTGCTGGAACTTGCAAGTGGCGCCAAGTCGAGGATTGCATGAGCAGGTTTGGCTGGATCGCGCGCGGGCCCCGGACTTTGCTGTTCACCGCTGTGCCGGCGGATGCCGCCGCGTCTGCCGGCCCACGGGCTGCTCCGCCGCAGCCCGACGACCCGGTGCGCTCCGGCGCCCGGGGCGGGCGCTCGACGCGCGAGCGGCTGGCGGCCACGTTGCGCCAGCAGCCGGAAGCACTATCGCCGAGGGCCCTGCGGCGCACGCTGGGGGAGCTGCAGGCCATCATCGATCCGCGGGTGAGCGAAGTGGAGGGCGGCCGCCGGGCCGAGGCGCTGTCGGCCTGGTACGCAGCAGCACCATTGGAGGAAAAGCGCGATTGCTGGTTGTTGATGAGCGAGCAGTTCGTTGCCGACCAGACGCTGGCCAAGGCGGCGCAGGCAAAGTACGCCGCGGCTGTCGGCACCGCCGATGAGGCCGTGGCCGAGGTGCGGCTGCGTCGCGCCACGGTGTCGCCGCGCCGCCGCCTGCTGCAGCGTTTCAGCGTTTTTCCCGACGGGATCCGGTTCCTGGTCGACCTGCGGGCGGAGATGCTGCCGCACCTCAAATCCGACAAGCGGCTGCAGGCCCTCGACGTCGAGATGGAATACATGTTCTCGACCTGGTTCGATGTGGCCTTCCTCGACCTGCGCCGCATCAGCTGGGACTCGCCCGCATCCCTGATCGAAAAACTGATCAAGTACGAAGCGGTGCATGACATCCGCAGCTGGGACGACGTGAAGAACCGGCTGGACAGCGACCGGCGCTGCTACGGGTTCTTCCACCCGCGGCTGCCGGACGAGCCTCTGATCTTCGTCGAAGTCGCCCTCATGGACGACGTCGCCGCGTCGATCACGCCGCT
>JAYUHN010000093.1:0-2382 GCA_043766965.1 Ramlibacter sp.
GCGCTTGCCGCGATTGCGCCGCGAGCCGCACGTTTTCCCAGACGGTGAAGGGCAGGAAGATGTTGGTCTTCTGGTAGCTGCGGCCCAGGCCCTGGCGCGAGATCCGCTCCGGCGTCCAGCCGGTGATGTCCACGTCGCGCAGCATGACGCTGCCCGACGTGGGTGCGATGTCGCCGGACAGCAGGTTGGCCAGCGTCGACTTGCCGGCGCCGTTGGGGCCGATCACCGCATGGATGCGGCCCAGCCACAGGTCGACCGACACCGCGTTGACGGCTGCCAGGCCGCCGAAACGCCGGGTCAGCTTCGACGCGGACAACAGCACGTCACTCATGCGGAGCGTCTTTCGCGCGGCTGAACTTCCCGACCAGTTGCAGCAGGCCGCCCGGCGCGAACACGACCACCAGCACCATGAACAGACCGATCGAGAGTTGCCAGTGCTTGGCCAGGTTGACGGCGCCGACCGTGGGCAGGTCCTTGAACACCTCGAGCAGGACCTCGAAGGCGAATGCGCCCGCAATGGCGCCGGCAAAATTGCCCATGCCGCCCAGGATGACCATCATGATGGCGTTGGCGCTCATGTGGAATCCCATCAGCTCGGGGTTGACGTATTCCGTCTGCGCGCCCCAGAGGTAGCCGGCCAGCCCCGCCAGGGCCCCCGCCAGGGTAAAGGCCGCGAGCTTGTAGCCGAAGGTGCCGTACCCCATCGCCCGCATGCGGTGTTCGTTGACGCGGATGCCGGCCAGCACCCGACCGAACGGGCTCCACAGCAGCCGCCGCAGGAAAACATAAACCAGCACCAGCATCGCCAGCGTGAAATAGTAGAAGACCAGCTTGTGGCTGAGGTCGAAGACCGTCGCGCCGAACACCGTCGCTGCCGGTTTGAAGTTGATGTAGATGCCGTCAGAGCCGCCCAGCACCTTGTTGTCGAAGAACAGGTAGAACACCATCTGGGCGAAGGCCATCGTCACCATGATGAAATAAATGCCGTGGGTGCGGACGACGAAGAACCCGATCACCAGCGCCGCCAATCCGGAAGCGGCCATCGCCGCCGGCAGGCTCCACCAGAGCGACACCGCCGCATCCGGCGGCGTGACGAAAGCGAGCACGTAGCCGGCCAGGCCGAAGAACGCTGCGTGACCGAGGGACACCAGTCCGGTGACGCCGAGCAGCAGGTCCAGGCTCATCGCGAAGATGGCAAGGATCATCATCCGCGCCACCGTCTGCGCGTAGAACTCCGTGCCCACGAACGGGAAGGCAAGCAACACAGCCAGCGCCCCGACCAGCAGCAGCCGCAGGCCGCATGGCAGCACTTCTAGGTTGGCTTTGGCCGCGCTCACAGGATCACTTCGTCATTCCCGCGCAGGCGGGAATCCAGTCGTTGCAGGTCCGGATGCCCTGGGTCCCCGCCTTCGCGGGGACGACGGGGTAACAGGCGCACCTCGTCATTCCCGCGGAGGCGGGAATCCAGGCGTTGCAGCGCCTGCGCGGGGATGACGAAAGTGACAGTCATTGCTTGAACAGGCCTTCGGGTTTCCACAGCAGCACGGCCGCCATCAGCATGTAGACCAGCATTCCCGCCACCTGCGGCAGCAGCACCTTGCCGAAGGTGTCGACCAGACCCACCAGCAGCGCGGAGATCAGCGCGCCCCGCACCGACCCGATGCCGCCGATCACCACCACGACGAAGCACATGATCAGCACCTGGGAGCCCATGTTCGGATAGACGCTGGAGATCGGCGCGGCGATCATGCCTGCAGTCGCCGCAAGTGCGACGCCGAGACCGAACACCAGTGCGTGTATCAGCCTGATGTCGACCCCGAGCGCTTCGGCCATGTCCCGGTTGAACGCGCCGGCGCGGATTTTCATCCCGACGCGCGTCTTGAAGATCAGCAAGTACAGGCCAAGCGCCAGCGCGATGCAGACGCCCGAGACGAAGAGGCGGTACACCGGGTAGGAGAGGTTGTCGGTCAGCGGAATCGAGCCGGAAAGCAGGTCGGGGATCTGCACTCCGTGGACGTTGTCGCCCCAGAGGATGGAGCGCAGCTCCTCGAAGATGTAGATCAGGCCGAACGTCAGCAACACCTGGTCGAGATGGTCGCGGTCGTAGAAGTGGCGGAACAGCAGCCGCTCCAGCGCCAGCCCGAACAGGACCGACAACGCAGCGCCGCCGACGATCGCGACGGTGAGGCTTCCGGACAGGCTGGAAAGCCACCACGCGAGATAGGCACCGAGCATGTAGAAGCTGCCGTGCGCCAGGTTGACGACGCCCATGATGCCGAAGATCAGCGTCAGTCCGGCCGCAAGCATGAACAGCAGCAGCCCGTACTGCACGCTGTTGAGGAGCTGGATCAGGAAATTGGCAAGGTCCATCGGGTGGAAGTG
>JAYUHN010000094.1:0-2378 GCA_043766965.1 Ramlibacter sp.
GACGCCTGCGGCCCCGTCCTTTCCGGCGGCTGAGATGCGAGGCCGGCTGCCGTTGCGCGAGACATGTTTCAAGCCGGTCCAGTTGGGCTCGAACAACGCGCCGATGTTTGTCTCCAACGCGGACACCAGGCCGTGGAGCACGGTCAGGGGCGGCAGCAGTTTGTCGTTCTCGTACTTGGAGATGAGGCTCACCGAGACGCCCACGCGTTCGGCGAGATCCTTGATCAGCCAGCCTTTCACCAGTCTGGCATGCCTCAGGCGGTGCCCGATGGCCACCAGCACGGATGAAGGGGCAAACTCGGTCGCGGCGCCAGCGGCAACAGCTTTGACGGGCCGGCCCTGGCTGGCCGTCCGGATGATTTTTTTCACCTCACGCGTTTTGAGAGTTGATTTCTTCACACGAAACTCACTTGAATATCAATCAACTTTGGTGCACGCACTGCACATTCTTGCACCGAATTAAAGTAAATTGCATCAGGTTTACCCAGACCCGATTGAAAAAGGCCGCCAGAGTCAGTTGTGTTGACCCACTGCCAGGTCGTTATTGCAAGTTCCCGGCCGGGATCATCTGAGAACGTCCGGGTTGGCCCTGTTCTTGCCTTGACACCCCCATATCCCACGATGACGGATCACCATGCCCACGTTTCCCGCCCCGTACGAGCTCGATCTCTTGAAAAAAACGAGTGGCTCTCCGCTGACGGCCGATCGATTGCAGGAGGTTCTTCGCGCCTATGAGCCGATCCTGGCCGAGATCGCCAAATTGCGCGCACTTGATCTGCAAGACATTCATCCTGCCGTGCTGTTCGAGCCAACCGCTGCCTATCGGAACAAGCGATGAGCCGCACCGAGCTGCACTGGGCGACGATCGCCCAGTTGCGCGGCTGGCTTGACGGCGGAGAGCTGAGCAGCGTGGAGCTGACGCGGCACCTGCTCGCGCGCATCGCCGGGCATGACGGCCGCCTGAACTCGTTTATCCATCTTGCCGACGACGCGCTCGACCAGGCCCGGGCCAGCGACCGCAGGCGCCGCCGCGGCGCAGCCGACGCGCGGCCACTGGAAGGCATCCCGGTCGCGCTCAAGGACAACTACCTCACTCGCGGCATGCCGACCACCGCGGGCAGCACCGCGCCTGGCATTTCATTCCCGCAGGAGCAGGATTCGGCTTGCGCCGAGCGGTTGCGCGCCGCCGGTTGCGTCCTGGTGGGCAAGACGCGCACGCACGAATTCGCGTGGGGCACGATCACGCCGCCCGTGGCGAACCCCTGGGATACCGAGCGCATCCCCGGCGGCTCCAGCGGCGGCTCGGGCGCCGCCGTGGCCGCTGGCCTGGTGCCGATGGGCATGGGTTCAGACACGGGCGGCTCCATCCGCATTCCCGCGAGCTTCTGCGGCGTGGTGGGCCTCAAGCCAACCTTCGGCCGGGTGAGCCGTCACGGCATCGTGCCGCACAGCTGGTCGCTGGATCATCCGGGGCCGCTGACGCGCACGGTGGAAGACGCTGCGCTGGTGCTGAATGTGCTCGCCGGCTATGACGCACGCGACCCGGCGTGCCAGGACCAGCCCGTGCCGGACTTCACCCGCGGGCTGAGGCGCGGCGCCCGCGGCCTGCGGATCGGGGTGATCGACAATCACTTCATGGACCGCAACGCACCCGAGGTGCAGGCTTGCATTGAGGCCCGTCTGGCCGACCTGCAGCGCGAAGGGGCAGTGGTCTCACACTTCAGCATGCCGATCCTGGAATACGGTTTGGCCGCCATTTATGCGATCGAGCTGGCGTCATCGGGCGCCTACCACGACCGCTGGATCGAACAGGGCCTGGCAGCCCACTTCCACCCCGATGTGCGGGCGCTGGTCGAGATGGGCCGTCTCGTCAGCGCGGTCGACTACCTCAAAGCCGAACAGGTGCGCACTGTCATGGCCGAAGAGTTCAAGCGCTTGTTCGATCGAGTCGAGGTCATCGTCACCCCGACCGAGCCGCTGACCGCGTGGAAGCACGGTCACGACAGGCTGGCCGTCGCGGGTGGCGAGGAAAGCGTGCTGGCTGCCTCGTGGCGGCTGACCTACCCTTTCAACCTCACCGGACTGCCCGCGATTTCAGTGCCCTGCGGCTTCGACAGCCTGGGCTTGCCGATCGGATTGCAGGTGGCAGGCCGGCCTTTCGACGAGGCCACGGTGCTGCGCTGCGCTGCCGCCGTGGAAAATTTGGCCGGCATCACCCGGCGGCCGGGCGCGGGGTAATCGCTACGCCACGCCTGACACCATCACGCGTGGGCTTCCCCGGATTCTCCGGACACCTGGATTAGCCCTTCACCGCGCCGGCTCACGCTGCAGGTGATTCCTTGGGCCTTGAGCAGCTGCTGGAAGTCATCGCTGGTGTA
>JAYUHN010000095.1:0-6384 GCA_043766965.1 Ramlibacter sp.
GAATTCTGAAGGTTTTCCATGAAAATTCACGAGTACCAAGGCAAGGAAATCTTGCGCAATTTTGGTGTGCCTGTGCCGCGCGGTATTCCAGCGTTCACGGTGCAAGAGGCGGTGGAAGCCGCACAAAAACTCGGCGGCCCGGTGTGGGTGGTCAAGGCGCAAATCCATGCAGGTGGTCGCGGCAAGGGTGGCGGCGTCAAGCTGGCACGCAGCATTGATGATGTCAAAAAGCTCGCCGGTGAAATCCTGGGCATGCAGCTCATCACGCACCAGACCGATGCTGCCGGACAAAAAGTCCGCCGCCTTCTGATCGAAGAAGGCGCTGACATCAAAAAAGAATATTACGTGTCGGCTGTGACTGACCGTGCTACCCAGCGCGTGGCTTTCATGGCGTCTTCCGAAGGCGGCATGGACATCGAGGAAGTGGCCCACGCCACTCCGGAGAAAATCATCAAGGTGTTTGTAGACCCGGCTCTCGGCCTGACCGACGCCCAGGCTAAAGAGCTGGCCGACGGCATGACTGTGCCGCCTGGTTCGACCGCGCAGTGCGTGGACGTGCTCAAAAAGCTCTACAAAGTCTACATGGACACCGATGCATCGCTGGTTGAAATCAACCCGCTGATCCTTGAAGGCAACGGCAATATCAAAGCGATTGATGCGAAGTTCAACTTCGACGCCAACGCGCTGTTCCGCCATCCAGAAATCGTCGCCTACCGAGATCTGGACGAGGAAGACCCGGCAGAAGTCGAAGCCAGCAAGTTTGACCTGGCCTATATCAGCCTGGACGGCAACATCGGTTGCCTGGTTAATGGCGCCGGCCTGGCCATGGCGACCATGGACACGATCAAGCTGTTCGGCGCCGAGCCGGCCAACTTCCTGGACGTGGGCGGCGGCGCTACCCCCGAGAAAGTCACCGAAGCATTCAAGATCATGCTGAAGAACAAGAAGGTCAAGGCCATCCTGGTCAACATCTTCGGCGGCATCATGAAGTGCGACACCATTGCGGCCGGCGTGATTACCGCGTGCAAGGCGGTGAACCTGAGCGTGCCGCTGGTCGTGCGCATGAAGGGCACCAACGAGGAGCTTGGCAAGAAGTTGCTGGCCGAGTCGGGGCTGCCGATCATCAGCGCCGACACGATGGCCGAAGCCGCCCAGAAGGTGGTGGCGGCGCTCAAGTGACCTTGGCGACAGACCTTCAGCGCTGCCCGTCGAAGTTTCTTGTGCGACAGACCTTCAGCTCTGTCCATCGAAGTTTTCTTGTGCGACAGACCTTCAGCTCTGTCCATCGAAGTTTTCTTGTGGGACAGACCTTCAGCTCTGTCCCCAACTGATTAGGATTTTCGCATGTCCATCTATATCAACAAAAACACCCGCGTCATCACGCAGGGCATCACCGGCAAGACCGGCCAGTTCCACACCGAGAAGTGCCAGGAGTATGGCAACGGCAAAAGCTGCTTCGTGGCCGGCGTCAACCCCAAAAAGGACGGCGAGTCGATCTTCAACATTCCGATCTACGCTTCCGTCAAGGAAGCGGCGAAGCAGACCGGCGCCACCGTGTCGGTCATCTACGTGCCGCCCGCAGGCGCTGCCGCCGCTATCTGGGAAGCCGTCGAAGCCGACCTCGACATGGCGATCTGCATCACCGAGGGCATTCCGGTGCGCGACATGCTCGTAGTGCGCAACAAGATGAGGGCCAAGGAAGCGGCAGGTGGCAAGAAGACCCTGCTGCTGGGGCCGAACTGCCCGGGGTTGATCACGCCCGGCGAAATCAAGATCGGCATCATGCCGGGCCATATCCACCGCAAGGGGCGCATCGGTGTCGTCAGCCGTTCCGGGACGCTCACCTATGAGGCGGTCGGACAGTTGACCGAGATCGGCCTGGGCCAGTCCACCGCTGTCGGCATTGGCGGCGATCCAATCAACGGTCTCAAGCACATCGACGTGATGCAGGCGTTCAACGCCGATCCGGAGACCGACGCCGTCATCATGATCGGCGAGATCGGCGGACCGGACGAGGCCGATGCGGCCCGCTGGTGCAGAGACCACATGAAGAAGCCGATCGTCGGCTTCATCGCCGGCGTGACGGCGCCGCCGGGCAAGCGGATGGGCCATGCTGGCGCTCTGATTTCAGGCGGCGCCGACACGGCTGATGCCAAGCTTGCCGTGATGGAAGAGTGTGGCTTCAAGGCCACCCGCAATCCGTCAGAAATGGCCAAGCTGCTGAAAGCGCTGCTGTAGGCTACGACGGACGTTGGCGCAAAAAACACGGGCGACGGAGACACCGCATGGAATTGCTGCAAAGCGCCGACTTCTGGGTCGGATTGCTGAAGATTGTCTGGATCAACATCATCCTGTCGGGCGACAACGCAGTGGTGATCGCGATGGCGGCCCGGACACTGCCGCTGCACCAGCAGAGAAAGGCGGTTCTCTGGGGCTCCGGGGCGGCCGTCGCGTTGCGAATCCTGCTCACGGTCGTGGCAGCGAAGCTGCTGGCGTTGCCGTATCTGCAGATCATCGGCGGCCTGCTGCTGCTCTGGATCGGCGTGCAGCTGCTCGGCGAGGAAGACGAGGGCGATGGTAAATCGGCCCAGCACCATGGCACCTTGATGAGTGCCGTGCGTACGATCCTGATTGCCGACCTGATCATGAGCCTGGACAACGTGATCGCCGTGGCGGCCGCGGCCAGAGGAAACATGGTTTTGCTGATCCTCGGGCTTGCGATCAGCATTCCGCTGGTGGTGTTCGGCAGCACCTTGATGATCAAATTGATGGAGCGCTTTCCCGTCATCGTGACGATCGGTGCCGCCCTGATCGGATGGGTGGGCGGCGAAGCCATCGTCAGCGACTTCGTCTTGCGCGATTACCTGGTTGCCAACCCCTGGTTGCACTACGTCGGGCCCGCTGTCGGCGTCGCGATCGTCGTCGGCCTGGGCAAGCTCGTCCAAAGCCGTCATGGCAAGGAAGCGCCTGCCTGAAGCCGATACGGTTCGGCGCCAGGGCACCGCCGAATGGGCGTATGGTGTTTGCAACAAAACGTAGTTCGCGCGTGCGAAAGTCCCTTGTCCGCTGTTGAGCCGTCTGGTAACGTCCTAGCCGGGAGACCAGCACCCCCCTCGGAGTGCAATGCGAACGCCGTGTACGGAAACACAGCTGTTTGATCGGCTATTTTCAAAGGGCGGGGAAGTGAGCACATCGGCATCGGCGAAACGCGGACAGTTCTGGCGCAGGGACTGGTTCGTCGCCGTGCTGATCATTGGCGCGGTCGTGACGCTCAATCAATCGACCGACGTCATCGGGACCCTGGAGCGGCGCTTTTACGACTACGCCAGCACCAGCAGCGGCCGGCAACCATCGGACCGCATCGCAATCATCGCGATCGACGACCAGAGCGTGCGAAACATCGGCCGCTGGCCATGGCCACGGGATGTCCAGGCCCAGATGATCGACATGTTGTCGGCGGCCAAGGCCAAGACGATCGTTCACACCGTGTTCTTTTTCGAGCCGCAGACCGATCGCGGCATGGTCTACATCCGCAAGATGAAGGAGGCTCTCGGGCAAGCCGAGCCCGGTCCTGTCATCACGCAGCTGGGCGCGGTCATTTCCGAGGCGGAGCAAGCACTCGACACAGACTCCAAGCTCGCAGCAAGCGTGGCCAAGGCGGGGAACGTGCTGATCCCCTCGGTGTTCGAGCTGGCCGAACCGCTGGGCAAGGCGGACAAGCCGCTGCCGGCCTTCGCGCTCAAAAGCGCGATCGATGAGAACACCGGCTTTTCCGAGCCTGCGGTGCGCGGCCAGCAGCCGATCGACGTCATCGGCAATGCAGCAGCCGGAGTCGGACACCTCAACCAGGTAAACGATGTGGACGGCGCCGTGCGACAGGAAGCCTTGCTGGTGAATTACTACGGCAAGGCAGTGCCTTCGATGGCTTTGCTGGCTGCCGCCAGCAGCCTGAACCTCGGTATTGCCGACATCAAGCTGACCGCGGGCGAGTCGGTCCAGGTCGGAAAGCTCCGGATCCGGACCGACGAAGCGGCGCGGATGCTGCCGCAGTTCTACCGCGCGCGCGACGGCCGGCCGGCTTTCGCGATCGACTCTTTTTACGACGTCCTCAGCGGGAAGATTCCCGCTTCGAAATACGCGGACAAGATCGTGTTGATCGGCGCGACTGCAGCCGGCGTCGGCGGCCAGTCGCCCACGCCCGGCTATCCGGGGCTGACGCCGGCCGAATTGCTGGCGCACACGACCTCCAGCATCCTCGGCGAGCACTTCATCGTCCAGCCCGGCTGGGCGACCTTGGCCACGGCCGGGCTGTTCCTGCTGGTTGTCGGCTACCTGGTTGCCGCCCTGCCGCGACTGTCGGCAGGCATGGGCGGCGCCATCACCGCCAGCTTGTTCGCGGCCTTGCTCGGCGTGGAATTCGGACTGCTGGCCAGCGCTTCCATCTGGCTGAAGCTGGTGTTCCCGGCCTCGCTGCTGGCGATCGGCCATCTCGCGCTCACGACCAAGCGGTTCCTGATGACGGAAGCCGGCAAGCTCCGGTCCGATGAGGAGTCGGCCGATACCAACCGGATGATGGGCCTCGCGCTGCAGGGCCAGGGGCAGCTTGACTCGGCTTTCGACCGCTTCCGGCGCGTTCCCATGAGCGATCCGCTGATGGACAACCTGTACAACCTCGCACTTGATTTCGAGCGCAAGCGCCAGTTCAACAAGGCACAAGCCATCTACGAGCACATGGCAGCGTGGAACAAGGATTACAAGGACCTGCAGTCGAAGTTGAACCGCGCCAAGAACCTGTCCGAGACGGTGATTCTGGGCGGGAGAGGCGCGCATCCCGGCGGCACCATGCTGCTCGATGGCGGGGCCGTCGAAAAGCCGATGCTGGGCCGCTATCAGGTCGAGAAGGAGCTGGGCAAGGGGGCGATGGGTGTCGTGTACCTTGGCAAGGATCCGAAGATCGGCCGGGTCGTCGCGATCAAGACGATGGCTCTCAGCCAGGAATTTGAAGGCGAAGAGTTGACCGATGCTAGGGAGCGTTTTTTCCGTGAAGCGGAGACCGCGGGACGGCTGCAGCACCAGAATATCGTCACCATCTTCGATGCCGGCGAAGAACATGACCTTGCCTACATCGCGATGGAATTCCTCAAGGGCAAGGACCTCGTCGACTTTTGCAAGGACGGACACCTGCTCCCGGCGCCCAAGGTGCTTTCGATCGTCGCACGCGTGGCCGAGGCGCTGGCATATGCCCACCGGCAGAACGTGGTTCACCGGGACATCAAGCCGGCAAATATCATGTACGAAATCGAGAGCGATACGGTCAAGGTCACCGACTTCGGGATCGCACGCATCACCGATTCAAGCAAGACCAAAACTGGTCTCGTGCTGGGCACGCCAAGCTTCATGTCGCCGGAACAGATCGCCGGCAAGAAGGTGGACGGCCGATCGGACCTCTTTTCGCTGGGGGTGATGCTGTTCCAGATGCTGACGGGTGTGCTGCCTTTTCGCGGCGACTCCATGGCGGAGCTGATGTACAAGATCGCCAACGAGGAAGCGCCCGATATCCGGATCGTGCGCAACGAGATCTCCGATCCACTTGCGCTGGTGGTTGCGAGGACCCTGGCCAAGCGCTCTGATGCGAGATACCAGGACGGCGACCTGTTCGCCGCAGATCTTCGCGCCCTGATGAGCGCGATGGCTGGACAAATTTCGGCGAGTACCCCTACGGCGGTGCCCAGGCGTCAGTTCGATCTGAATGACGTCCCGGCGGTCATGGTCAGTGCGGAAAAGACAGTAGTGATGTCCGCGCCGGCCGCCACAAACAAATCCCCCGAATTTTCCGCGACTGCGCAGACCGCTGTTCCGACGCCTGGCACGCCCGGCTATGATTCCGGCCAGCCACTCGAGGCCGGCACCTTATTCGCCAAGACCGCCGTGTTCAGCAGGCCAGGCGGCCTGAGCACCCCCTCAGCTGGGAGCGGCCCAACCGATCCGGACGACAAGAAACCCCGGCAACTATGATTTACGAGTTCTTTATTCGCACTGATCCGGGTCTCGCGCGCGAGAACAACGAGGACTCCGTCACGATCGACGAACCCACCCGGCTGGGGATCCTTGCCGATGGAATGGGCGGCTACAACGCCGGTGAGATCGCCAGCGGCATGGCCACCACTTTCATCAAGTCGGAGCTCGGGCGTTGGCTGTCGCAAGCGGGCCGCCATGCCAACAGCCGAGAAGTGCGCCGCGCGATGGAAATCTGCGTCGACAACGCAAATCGCTCGATTTTCAATGCAGCCAATTCGAATCCGCAGTACAGCGGCATGGGAACGACGCTGGTGCTGGGCGTCTTCCAGGACGCACGTCTGATGCTGGGACACATCGGCGATTCCC
>JAYUHN010000096.1:0-6359 GCA_043766965.1 Ramlibacter sp.
GTCCCGACCGGATCGGACGCCAGTCCTTCCGGGGTCGTGACCTGCCGGTCGGCCGCCGACCAGTTCGGCGTGGTGCACGACTGCTGCGGTTGTCCGTCGATGAGCACGGTGCAGGCGCCGCAGTTGCCTTCGCCGCATCCGAAGCGCACGCCCTTGGCGCCGCACTCATTGCGCAGCAGGTACAGCAGCGGCGCGTTCGGTTCACCGTCGACGTCGGCGCCACTGCCGTTCAGGGTGAAACGCATCGCTGTGAGTCCGGGGGCGTCAGCCCTTGATCTTCAGCAGGCGCATGGCGTTCAGGCCTTCGATCTGGCGGCGTTGCGCGGCGGGCAGCTTCTTGACCCCCGCCACCAAGCCGAGCGGATCGTCCTCGCCCATGTCGTACGGGTAGTCGGTCCCGAGCAGCACGTGGTCGGCGCCGTAGCGGTCGATCAGGTGGCCCAGCATTTCGGGATCGAAGGTGATCGTGTCGAAGTAGAACTTCTCCAGGTAACTCGATGGCTTTTTCTTGATCACCGTCCGGCAGTCGGCGCGCGCCCGCCACGCATGGTCCATGCGGGCCCAGTAGTGTGCGATGAAGCCGCCGCCGTGTGCCGCGACGAACTTGATCCTGGGATGCCGCGCCACCACGCCGTCGAAGATCAGGTGACTCACGGCGATCGTCGTGTCCAGCGGGTTGCCGATCACGTTGTTGAAATAGTGGTTGGTCAGCCGATCGCCCTGCGTGAATCCGAGCGGATGCATGAAGACGACAATCCCCAGCTCGTTGGCCTTGGCGAAGAATGGCTCCAGTCCGAGCCGCTTGTCGGTCAGGTTCATGCCGTTCACGTTGGTGTTGATTTCGACGCCGCGCATGCCCAGCGTCTTGACGGCGTATTCGAGCTCCCGCACCGCCAGCTCCGCGTTCTGCAAGGGCACCGATCCGAGACCGACGAAGCGGTCAGGGTTGCCGGCCACCACCGCCGCGATCCCTTCGTTGACCTGGCGCGCCAGGCTCGCGCCCTCGTCAGGCTCGGTGAAATAGAAAAAATGGTACGGAGCGGGCGACACGGCCTGGATGTCGACACCCATGCGGTCCATGTCCTTCAACCGCTGCTCCACCCCGGTGAGCTTGGGCGCGCGGTCGCGCATCTGGTTGACGTTGGTCTGCCGGGTCAGCTCGTTGGCGTAGATCACGGTCGGGTCGTGTTGAGCCGCATTCAGGTGGGCGGTTTTCCGGTTCACCTCGGGGTTCAGGTAATGGCAGTGGATGTCCACCACCTTCGACTTGCCACGGCTGTCCTTGACCACCTTGCGCCCGCCGGTCCCGGCGACTGCACGGGCGGTACGAGGCACGGTCTTGACAGCCTGGCCTTTGTTCGGCGATGCCTTCTTTCCTGGCGCAGCGCGGGCGGCGGCGACCGGGTGCTCCTGGAGTTGACTGTGGGCGGAAGTGTGACCGTGCGATGCGTCATCGCAGCGCGGCGAACAGGTGAAAAACATGAAGACCTCTTTGGTATCGATGAAGAATCAGAACAGACCGAGATGGCGGGTGGCAATTTCCGGCTGGGCGCGGATCTCCTGCGCGGTGCCGCTGCAGACGACCTGGCCGGTGTTCAGCACCACGACGTCGTCGGCAAGCTTCATCGCGAGGGTGAAATTCTGCTCCACCATCAGGATCGACAGGCCTTCGGTCTTCAGCTGGGCGATGCCGTTTGCGACCTCGGACACGATCAGCGGCGCCAAGCCTTCGGAGGGTTCGTCGAGCAGCAGCACGTCGGGGTTTCCCATCAGGGCACGGCCGATGACGAGCATCTGCTGCTCGCCGCCCGACAGCGTGCCGGCCCGCTGGCGGTGGCGCGGCCGCAGTTGCGGGAACAGCGTGAACACGCGGTCGACCGACCAGGGACGCTCGCCCCGCCGCGCCTGGGCCGCGACGGTCAGGTTTTCTTCGACGCTCAGGCTCGGAAACACCCGTCGTCCCTGCGGCACCAGCCGCACCCCGAGCCGCGCGATGGCTTCCGGCGTCAGCTGCTCGATCGAACGGCTGCCGACGGCGATGCGTCCGCCCGTGGCCTTCAGCAGGCCGGCGATCGCCAGCATCGTGGTCGTCTTGCCCGCGCCGTTGCGCCCCAGCAGCGCCAGCAGGTGGCCTTGCCGCAAGCTCAGGCTGATGCCGTGCAGCACATGGCTGCGGCCATAGTGCGCGTGCACGCCGTCCAGCACCAGCGCGTCAGGCCCCAAGATAGACCTCCCTCGTGCGCGGATGGGCGACGACGGTTTCGCGGTCGCCTTCGACGATCAATTCGCCGTAGTGGAGGACCGAGATCCGCTCGGCGAAGGCGAGCGCCACATCCATGTCGTGCTCGATCATCACGATGGTGGTATCGCGCGGGATGCCCGCGATCAGGTCGCGCACCATCATCCGTTCATCCTGCGACAGGCCGGCCAGCGGTTCGTCCAGCAGCAGCAGGCGGGGCGACTGGGCCATCGCCACCGCGATCTCGGCGCGGCGCTGCTCTCCGTACGACATCTCCCCGGCCGGCGTCAGCGCCCGGTCCCTGAGCCCGACGCTGTCCAGGACCCGCAGCGCCTGCTCGTGCACCTCGCCCTGCGGCAGCAGCGGCTTGAAAACGCCGAAGCGCCTGCGGCTCACGCCGAGGAGGCCCAAGGTGACGTTGTGCACCAGGGTGTCCTTGGGAAACAGCGTGATGACCTGGTAGGTGCGGCTCACGCCGAGGTGGGCCCGGGAGCGGACCGGCAGCCGGCTCACCTCTTCGCCGAACACCTTCACGCTGCCGGAATCCGAAGCGATCTCGCCGGCGACCTGGTTGAACAGCGTGGTCTTGCCCGCGCCGTTGGGGCCGATGATGAGGCGGCGTTCGCCGGGTTGCACCGTGAGCGACAAGTCGCGCGTGACCGCGATGCCGCCGAAGCTCTTGCACAGGTTGCTGACCTGGAGCGCCGGAATCACTTGCCGGCCCCCCGCAAGCGGCGCATGCCATAGGCGATGCCGGAAGTCAGCCCGGCCGGCATGAAGATCACGATGAACAGGAACACCAGCCCGAGCAACATGTTCCAGCGCTCGAAGTAGGCCGAAGCGTAGTTCTTCATCACCACCACCAGCACGGCGCCAAGCGCCGGACCGAAGATGGTGCCGGAGCCGCCGGCGATCACGCACAGCAGCGCTTCCGCCGACACCGGCACCGACATCACGCTCGGATGGATGTACTTGAAGAAGTACACATACAGCAGGCCCGCCACCCCGGCAAAGAAACTGGAGATGACGAAGCTGACCCAGCGGATACCCCACACGTTGTAGCCCAGCGCGCTCATCCGCCGCGGCTGGTCGCGGGTGCCGCGCAAGCTGGCGCCGAACGGCGACTGGATCAGCCGCGCGGTCAGAAACAGGCAGAGGCAGGTGACCAGCAGCGCGAACCAGAAAAAGTTGTTGCTGATGTCGAGGTTCCAGCCGAACGGGTGCGGGCGCGTCAGCCCGGAAATGCCGTTGTCGCCGTTGGTGACCGACACCAGCCGGTAGCCCAGGCCCCAGACGATCTGCGACAGCGCCAGCGTGAGCATCAGGAAGCCCAGGCCGGTGGCGCGCAGGGCGATCCAGCCGAACACCATTCCCATCAGGGTGGTGACCAGCAGCGCCGCCGGCGCCGTCACGGCATGCCCCAGGCCCATCTTCACCGCCAGCCAGGCCGAAACGTAAGCCGAGATGCCGAGAAAGCTGGCGTGCCCCAGCGACGTCAGGCCGGCGTAGCCCACGAGCAGGTTCAGGCTGGTCGCGAACACCACCGCGATCAGGATCTGGCTCCCCAGGTTGACGAAATACTCGCCCGCAACCAGCGGCAACGCGGCGAGCAGCAGCAGCACCGCCGCCATCAGCAGCCGCTTCATGCAACGCCTCGGCCAAACAGTCCGTTCGGCTTGAACGCGATGACCACGACCATCGGCAGGAACAGCACGACGTACGCCAGGTCCGGGATCAGGAAGATGCCGAAGGTGTAGATGAAGCCGACGATGAAACTGGCGACGAAAGTCCCGAACAGGCTGCCGACACCGCCCAGGATCACCACGATCAGCGCCAGCGGCAGCATCTCGGAGTCGAGTCCGGGATAGGCGTTGAAGATCGGGCCGCCCAGCGTTCCCCCCAATCCGGCCAGGGCGGCGCCAAGGCAGAACACGATGGTGAACAGCCGCGACGCGGGGATTCCCACGGCCCTGGCCATCTGCATGTCGTCGACGCCGGCGCGGATCATCGCGCCCAGTCGGGTTCGTTCGATCAATAGGTACAGCAGCACGCCGACCAGCACCGCGATCGCCAGCACCACCAGCCGATAGGTGGGAAAACTGAGGCCAAGCAGCTGCACCGGCGCCCTGAACAGGGACGGCGTCTCGATCGGGATCGGATCTCCGCCCCACACCATCAGGCAGAAATCGGCGGCGACGAACGACAGCCCGAGTGTTGCCAGCACCTGGCCCTGCGAGTTGTTGGTGAGACGGCGCAGGATCAACCGCTCCATCAGGCCACCGACGACGGCGATGACGACCATCGAGACGGCGCCTGCAAGCACCAGCCCGTGGCCGGCGCGCACCACCGTCGCGGCGACATAGGTGCCCAGCATGAACAAGGCGCCGTGGGTCAGGTTCGCGATCCGCATCAATCCGAAGATCAATGCGAATCCAGACGAGAGCAGGAACAGCAGGCCGCCCAGGGCAAGGCTGTTCAGCGTCTGGATGACCCAGATCTGCATGGGCCGGATTCAGGACTCGAGATTTTTCGCCGGCGGCCAGTCCCTCGAATAGACCGGGTTGGCAAGGAACTGCTTGGGATCGTAGGTCCAGAACTGGCTCACGTTGGGATAGGTCTTGATCACCGCGTTGACCAGCCGGCCGTCCTTGCGCTGCACCTGGCGGATGTAGACGTCGCCGACCACGTTGCCGAACTCGTCGAAGTGCACCGGTCCGCGAGCCGCCTGCACGTTGGTCTTTTTCAGCGCCGCCATCAAGCCTTCCTTGTTGGCGACGTTGCCCTTGACGGCGTTCATTGCCGCTTCCAGCACCGAGCCGTTGGTGTAGGTCGCGGCCGCGTAGAAGCCCGGGTCGTAGTTGAACTGCTTGCGGAACGCCGGCGCGAAACGGGCGTTGATCGGATTGGCAAGTTCGGCGGAGTACCAGCAGGCAGTCTGGATGCCCAGCGCCTCATCGCCCATGTTGCGCAGCACCGATTCGTCGATCGCCGTCATGCCGCCCACGAGCTGCAGCTTGCCGCGCAGGCCGTACTCGTTCAACTGGCGGATGAAGCGAAAGCCGTTGGAGCCGGCGAAGCCCAGGAAGACGGCGTCCACGTTGGTCTTCAGCTGCGCCAGGAAGCTGCCGTAGTCCGGCGCCGTCAATGGCGGGAACATCTTCTGCACGATCTTGCCGCCGCCTTCCTCGAACACGCGCTGGAAGCCGGCGTTCATCTCCTGCCCGTAGGCGATGTCGTCGGCGATCATCGCCATGCGCTTGTACTTGAGCGTGTTGAGGCAATGGTCGGCCATCACGTGCGCGCACTGCGCCGAGGTCGAGGTCGCGCGCACGAACCACGGGTTGGGCTTGCGCTGCGTCATGTCTTCGGCCGCCGCCACCGACAGCGTCGGGATCTTCTGCTGGCGGATGTAGTCGTCGATCGCGAGCGCCTCGAAGGCGGCCAGCGGCCCGATCAGCACGTTGACCTTGTTCAGCTCCACCAGCTCCTGGGTCTTCGCTTTCGCGGTGGCCGGGACGCCCCCGGTGTCGGCGACGATCAGCTGGATCTTGCGCCCGGCCAGCGTGTTGTCGCGCTCGGCCAAATACATCTGCATGGCTCTTTCCATATCGATACCGCCGGACGCCAGGGGACCGGTCTTCACGGTCAGCAGGCCGATGCGGACCGGCTCGCCGCCCGCCTGCGCATGCGCAAGACCCGGCAGGGCGAGGCTCATTCCCGCGGCTGCGGTGCCTTGCAGAAAGTCGCGTCTGTTGCTCATGTCGTCGTCTCCTGGTGGTTCATCAGCACGTTCAATGCCTTGCCGGGATCACGGGCAACAGCACGAAGGCGGCATGGCCGTCTCCGAAGTGCAGCGTGGTGCGACCGGCGAATTCGGATGGCGGCCGGTCGCGGGGATCATCATGCAGGAAAGGCCCGCAGCCGCGCAGCTCATTTTTGAAGTTCGACAGCTTCAGGCCGGTCTTCTCCGCGAACAGGTAGTCTTTGCCGCGCACCGACAGTCCGAGCCGGCAGCCCGCCGGAACGACGATCGACGTCGGCCAGATCTCGACGTCGAGGTCCACCGGCTGGCCCGGCACCAGTTTCTGCAGCGTGCGGTGGGTGTGGTACGGGCGGAAGT
>JAYUHN010000097.1:0-2360 GCA_043766965.1 Ramlibacter sp.
TGGGGCTCGGTACCCCGAGCCAGGCGCCAGAGCCCCCTCGGAAACACGGCTCATGGCGACCGATCCCAGGACCAGACCAGCTTTCAGCGTTGTGCGGCGGCCGAGGCTCTGAAGTGGTCGTTGGGGGCTTTGCATGAAGGCTCCTGACAGGTTGCATTGTTAGAAGAGGGCGGCGCAAGTCGTGTGGTGCTCGTTGCTCACGCTCTTGTCGTAGGCTGCCTTTACCTACGTCGCAGCCCAAGTCCTCGGCCTGCTGCCTGCACGGAACGTGCCGGCGCCAGGATTTGCGCGGGCGGCGGGGTTGCAAGGAGCCAATCCAATGGGCTCGGTCGGAGTTTCTGCAGCGCAAAGGCGGATAGGTGCACTCCCCAACTCTGCGGAGGATTCCCCAACTTTGGGCCGAACGCCGGAGCCGCCGCCGTCACCCGAGCTGATACCGCAGGCCGGCAGACGGGGTAGCCGGTGGGATTCGGCCCGGGGAAGGGTATGCCCCCTTGTTCCATCGGGCGCCGGTGCTGCGACCGTCTGCCAGCGCGCTCAGGCCCTGCGGCTCGACAGAGCGCGCTTGCATTGGGCTGCAGCCGTCTTCGGTGCGACAGCTAGCTAATGCCGGCTTCCGACCGCCGGCTCGCGCATATGCCCGTGCTGGTGTTCAGGAATGCGCGACCCGGCGCACCAGCAGGGCTGCCGGGCCGGCGAGCAGAACCAGCTGGCCGATACGTCCAGCCTCGATCGCCTGCAAGACCAGCTCGTGGATGCCGCCGACGACGGCGGTTGCCATGGCGGGCGTCAAGGGCGCCTTGCGTTTGCGCCCACCCCGCCCGTTCACGACATCGAGCATGAAGCGCGCGATCTCCTGGTTCTGGCGGCGCCGCGCGGCCAGCCCGTCCGCCCCCAGCGCGAGGATGCCGACGAACAGCGTGCGGATCAGCACCGGATGCCCGGCCATATAGCCAAGGTAAGCAGCCAGGGCGTGCTCCACCTGGTCCTCCCATTCATGGGCAGGATCGATCGCGCCACGCAGGACCGTGAGCGCCGCGCGGCTGGCCGCCTCGTACAGCGCGATGAAGCAGTCAGCCTTGGTCGCAAAGTGCTCGTAGAACGTGCGGCGCGACACCCCCGCCTCGCGCACGATATCGGCGATCGTCGCGTCGGCATAGCCGTGCGTTGCCACGGCGCGGCCGGTGGCCTGGAGCAGCCGGGTCCGGTGTCCCGCCTCCTCCGACAGGTGAATCATGGGCACGCTGGGCATCTGGCTGGACTGGTGAGCTGGGGTGGGCGGTTGAGCCTGGTACTTGACAGTACCATACGACGACGCCATGATGCCATTGCGGTACGTTTCCGTACCACGTCCCTAGGATTCCAAAAAAAAATGACCGAACTGGTTGTTCGCCGCCTGCTGATCGACATGGAAAAACCGTTTGCGCGCCACTGGTGCGGCGGCGACGCATTCCGCAGCGCCCTGTTCAACGCGTTGTCCATGAGCTTTCCGGTCGGCGAGCAGTTTTTCATCGACTCGGTGCGGGCCGGCTTCGGGTTGCTGGAGCCGCAGCAGCAGGAAAAATTTCGCGACGAAGTCCAGGGCTTCGTCGGCCAGGAAGCCACCCACCGCCGGCTGCATGCGCTTTTCAACCAGCATCTCGAGAGCCAGGGGCTGGAGAACCGATGGGGTCCGCGCGCCGAACAGCGGATGAAGCTGCTACACGGGCAGGACCCGCGCCACATGGTCGCGATCACCGCCGCCAACGAGCACTTGACGGCGATCCTGGCGGACTGGATGCTGAGAAACGCCGACTTGCTGGCAAGCACCGACCAGCGGCTGTCGACCCTGTGGCTGTGGCACAGCGCGGAAGAATCCGAGCACAAGTCCACTGCCTTCGACGTATACCAAGCCATCGGCGGCAGCCACGAATGGCGGCTCAAGTGGTTCCGCCGCGTGAGCCTGATCTTTCTGGGCGACACGCTTCGCCAGACCATCCACAACCTGCGTCTGGACGGCACACTGTGGAAATGGAACACCTGGACCAGCGCTGCCAGCTATTTGTTCGGTCGGCGTGGCCTGGTCCGGCAGACCTTCCAGCCGTGGCGCGATTACCTGCGGCGTGATTTCCATCCGAGCCAGCAGGACAGCACCCCGTCGGCGCGCTGGCTGGCCGACCACCGCGACCGCTACCAGCCCGTGGGCGCCTGAGGCCACACCCGCCCCGGTACGGTGAGTGTTGCCGCTTTGCCGGACAATGCGGCCATGCAGCTCCACTACATCGCCAACGCATCCCAGCCTTCTTCCGGCGGCCGCACCATCCCCGTGATCGACCCGTCGGACGGGCAGCAGTTCGACGAACTGCAGCGCGGCACTGCCG
>JAYUHN010000098.1:0-2350 GCA_043766965.1 Ramlibacter sp.
GTCGGCACGCTCGCCACCATCACCGAGTTGGAGACGCCCCAGTCCGGGTTGATGGTGATCCGCGCGCAGGGCGAACAGCGCTTTCGCATCCGCTCGAGCGACCAGCTCCGGCACGGTCTGTGGGTGGCGGACGTGGAGCGCGTGCCGGCGGACATGACGGTGCCGGTTCCGGAAGACCTGGAGGCCACGGCGCTGGCGCTCGGCCGCCTGATCCAGTCACTTCAGCAAAAGCCGGATGGGGCTGTGCAAATGCCGCTGGCAGGCCCGTTTCAGCTGGGCGATTGCGGCTGGGTGGCGAACCGGTGGTGCGAGCTGCTGCCGCTCCCGGTGCAGCTCAAGCAACGCTTGATGGAGCTTGACAACCCGCTGGTGCGGCTGGAACTGGTCAGCGACATGCTCGCCCGCGCCGGCATCGCGGACTGAACCCGACGCTGTCCGTCAGCGGGCTGCCGTGTATTCCGGAACGAGCGCATGCAGCCACGCGCGCAGGTCGCCGCCGCCGGGCGCCGGGCCCGCCTGCAGCACCCAACCCAGGACCGCATCGATGTCCGGCCGCTGGCCCGACGTCTTCGCCACCCGCAGTTTTGGATGCGGCGTCGGCTCGGTGGTCTCATCGTCGGCCAGCAACTCTTCGAACAGCTTCTCGCCTGGTCGCAGGCCGATGTAGGTGATGGGGATTTCCTGCTCGGTTTTTCCCGAAAGGCGGATCAGCATGCGAGCGAGCTCGACGATCTTCACCGGCTCGCCCATGTCGAGAACGAAGATCTGGCCGGAGCGCCCCATCAGTCCCGCCTGAAGCACCAGCTGCGCTGCTTCCGGAATCGTCATGAAATAGCGGACGATCTGCGGATGGGTGACCGTGACCGGCCCGCCGCGGCCGATCTGGCTCGTGAACAACGGAACCACCGAGCCGCTCGAACCCAGCACATTGCCGAAGCGGACAGACACGAACCGCGTCTGTGGATGTTGGGCCGCCACTGCCTGCACCACCAGTTCCGCCAGCCGCTTGGTGGCTCCCATGATGTTGCCGGGGTTCACCGCCTTGTCGGTGGAGACCAGCACGAAGCGCCTGGCCCCGCACTCGCCCGACACGCGCGCCGCGTTCAGCGTGCCCAGCACGTTGGTCTGCACCGCCTCGATTTCATTGAGCTGCTCCATGAGCGGCACGTGCTTGTACGCGGCCGCATGGAAGACCACGGTCGGCGATTGCGCCGCCGCGATGGCGCGCAACCGCTCCAGCTCGCGCACGTTGGCCGTGTAGTAGACGCCCTGCATCTGCGGGTGCGCTTCGCGCAGCTCCTGCTCCAGCCGGTAGATCGCGAATTCGGAAACGTCGACGCAGACCAGCCGGCCGACGCCGAAGCGCGCGATCTGGCGGCACAGCTCCGCTCCGATCGAGCCGCCGGCCCCGGTCACGAGCACAGTCTGCCCCGAAAACAACTCGGCCAGTCCGGCGACATCCAGCTGCACCGCGGCCCGTCCTAGCAGGTCTTCCAGCTCGATGCTGCGCGGGCCCGCGCCTTGGGGCTTCAGCCACTCGTCGGGCCGCGGCATTGTCAACAGCGTGACGCCGGTGGTGTCGAGGAGCGCCTGGCGTCGATGCTCGGAGCCCGGCGGGCTGGCCACGAGCGCTGTCCGGGCGCCGCTGGCCGAACACACGGTTCCCAGCGACCCGATCGTCCCCAGCACCGGGATGTCCTGGATGGCCCGTCCGACTTCGGCCGCAATCGGCGACACGATCGCCACGGGCTGCCACTGGTGCGATCCCTTCAACGCGCGCAACGCATCCGAAGCATCGGCCAGGGATCCGACGATGACCAGCGGCCGGCCCCTGGCCTGATCGGCCAGCCGTCGCTCGGCCACCGTCCGCGACGCGGCGCGCGCGGCGCCCAGCAGCACCAGCGAGATCAGGGGATGAAGCAGCACCACCGAACGGGGAAACCCCGGCAACCGCAGCATCAGCACGAACGCCGTGCACAACACGGCGCTGAACGCCACGCCGACCGCAAGCTGTCTCAGCTCGGGCAGTCCGGTGTAACTCCAGACCTGGCGATAGACCCGCGCGACGCTCAAGCCCAGCGCGTAGGCAAGGACGGACAGCGGTGCGGATTCAAGTGCGAGCGACCGGAAATCGGCCGGCACATCCAGATTGAATCGCAGCCAGAAAGCCATGCCCCAGGCCAGCAACACCAGCAGCAGGTCGATGACGCCCGCAGTCAATGAACTTCTAGTCCCGCCCACTCTGCCCTCCCGACAGCCCCAGGGCGCGCTGCAGGTGGGTGATCACCTGGTCGATCTGGTCATCGCTCAGGCTCGAGCCGGAAGGCAGGCACATGCCGTTGCCGAAGAG
>JAYUHN010000099.1:0-2349 GCA_043766965.1 Ramlibacter sp.
GTGCTGTCATAGGTGTTGACGGCACCGCCCAGCACCGCGTCGCGGAAGTCACCCGTGACCCCCAGCGACAAGGTATCGACCGACTTGTTGGCCTTGCTGTCGGCCGCGTCCTGCCGGTCCTCGTACTGCTTGTGCTCCACCGAGACCACGCTGAACAGGTTCAGGTTGCGCGAGCGGATGAAGGGGTACAGCCCATAGGCCGTGCTGGTGATGGCACTGCCGTTGAGCAGCAGCGGGAAGATCACCTTGTCCAACTGGTACTTGACGGCCGACAGCGAGCCACCCAGCTTGATGCCGTCACTGCCCACTGGCGAGGTGTAGCCCAGCAGGCCGAAGGCCAAGCCCTGGGTGGTGGACACCAGCGCGTTGGCCGTGAAGCCGTCACCGCGGCCGAAGGGGCTGTTCATCTGCACCAGGCCGCCGGCCCGGTACTCACCCAGGAAGCGCGAGCCATTGATGTCGGCCTCGGCCTTGCCCGACCAGACGGCCTCGGCCTCGGGCGTGACCACCAGATTGGCCGTGCCCGGACGGCTGCCGGCCTGCACATCAAAGCGGGCCTTCAGGCCGCGCAAGTCATTGACCAGAAAGACCACCCGCTCAACATCCCGCACCAGCAGGATGCTGCCCTCTGTCAGCCGGTCGAGGTAGGCCTGCACGATCTCCTGGCGTACCGGCAGGTCCTTGGTGGTCTTGGCCGCGACGGCGGGCATCCGCGGGCAGCCCGTCGGCAAGGTTTTGCCGGGCCAGCACAGGATCACCTTGTCGAGCCGCCCCTCCAACACCGCGATGCGCACTACGCCATCGCGGAAGTCCTGCTCGGGCACATAGGCATAGCCCAGGTAGTAGCCCAGATCGCTCTGCAGGAAGCGGGTGATCTCGACCTTGGCATTGCTGAGATCCTCGAAGCCCTTGTTCTTGCCGACGAAGTCCTTGGTCAGATCGGCCAGGCGGGCGCGCAGCGCGACCGGCGCCGAGGCATCGAGCTCATAGCGCGCGATGTCGATGCGAAGGTCATCGTCCGACTTGCCCAGTTCACGCAGCACAGCCGCAGGCGCCATCGGCAACTGGGCGGTAGACGGCGGCACCACCCGCAAGGGCACCAGTTCCGAGCTTGACGGCGCGTAGGGCACTGTTTGTGCGGCGATGGCCACGCTCCACACCATCCCCAGCAGCCCCGCAACCCTCGATTTGGCGACCCAACTCGCATATCCCATCCCGACCTCGCTTATGCACCATCGTTGTCAGACGATAGTAACGAAGCATGTCTGAATGCGCCATCGGTCCGGTCCCCGAGCTTGATGAGCCGTCGAACCCGCCCCGGCCAAGGCGGGGGTCGTCCGGATCATCAATGAGGGGGTTCTCAGCCGCCCGCAAGCCTGAGACACTGGGCGTCGTCCTGGCCCGCAGTCAGGCATGCAAATGGCGCGGTCGCGGTCGCGCCATTTCCCCTGTGTATTGCGCACCTGATCGATGACCGATTTCGAAGCCGAAGAAAAGAAGGTTGCCAGCTGGCTGGCGCCCTTGCCTGACGACACAGCCCCGTGCGGGCCGGACCTCGAATACGACAACGACTTCCTGGCGCTCAACCAGGCCGCCGCTGGTAAACCCGAATCCACCTTCGGCCCCGCCGAGCCCCCCGATTGGCGCGCCGTGGTCGAGCGATCCGAAGGCCTGCTGGACCGATCCCGAGATCTGCGCATCGCCTTGTTGTGGATGCGGGGCAAGCTGCACACCGGCGGCTACGGCGCGCTGGCGGTCGGGCTGCGGCTGATCAACGGCTTGATCGAGCAGTTGTGGGACCACGTCCACCCGCTGCCCGACCCGGACGACGGCGACCTCTATGCCCGCGTCAACACCCTGACCACCCTGCGCGAAACCGAAGGCCTGATCGGCGATCTGCGGGGCTCGCGGCTGATCCAGGATCGCGCCATCGGCGAGCTGACGATCCGCAGCGTGCTGATCGCGCTGGGCCAGATACAGGCCGGCGAGGACGAATCCGGCCCGAGCAAGGACCAGATCACCGGCATGCTGCGGGCAGCGATTGAGCGTGCACCTGGTCTGCGCGTCCAATGCCAGGACGCCGTCACCTTGTCGCGGGCCTTGATCTCGCTAGCCAATGACAAGCTCGGCAACGCGGCGGCCCCCGATCTGCGGCCGCTGTATACCCTGGCCCATGGCGTGGCCAGCCTGTTGCCAGCCGAGGACGGCGCGGGCGCCGAATCCGGGTCGACAGACGGCGATGGTGGCACTAACGCCGGCAGTAGCGAAGGTGGCGGTGCCAAGCGCAGCTTGTCGGGCAGCATCAACTCTCGTGAGGATGCGATTCGCGCGATCAACTGGCGTGCCCGA
>JAYUHN010000100.1:0-6297 GCA_043766965.1 Ramlibacter sp.
TTCATCATTCGCTTTTGGTCCGGGTCAGGTCGATGGGGCGTCGGGTCGCGTCCAGCCGCCGCCGATCGCGCGGTACAGCGAGATCCATGCGGCGACACGTACGCGTTGCAGGTCCACCAGCGCGGTTTCTGCCGCCAGCGCGGTGCGGCGCGCGTCTTCCAGTTCGACCAGGCTGCCGAGCCCGCTGCGGTAGCGGGCCTCGGCGGCGCTGAAGAACAGCCGGAAGCCCGCCACCGCGGTACGCGCATCCTCCATCCGAAGACGGGCGCTTTCCAGCTTGACCAACGCTTCCTCCACTTCACGCACCGCCTGCCGCACGCGCGACGTGTACAGCGACGCTGCCTCCTCGTAGCGCACCTGCGCGGCGTCGACATTGGCGGCGCGCCGCCCGCCGTCGAACAGGGGAAGTGTCAGCGCGAGCGGGCCGATCGACCAGGTCTGGAGATCGGTGCTCGCGCCACCGACGCGCACGATGCCTGCCCCGAGGGTGCCGGTCAGGCCGAGGCGTGGATAGCGCTGGGCCTGCGCGCTGCCGATGTCGGCGCTCGCGGCGGCCACTTCACGCTCCGCCTGGTAGATGTCGGGCCGCTGTGCAAGGACTCTGGCCGGCAGCGCGAGGACGGGCAGCAACACCGAGGGGCCCGGCTCCTGCCAGGGGGTCGCCAGCTGTCGCCGCAGTTCGGGCTCGGTAACTGCGCTCAGTGCGACCAGTGCTTTCACGTCGACATCGCACTGGGCACGTTGCTGATTCTTCCTGGCGGATCCTTCAGCTGCGCTGGCTTGGGCCAGCGCAGCGCTGGCTGGTGCTGTGAAGCCGGCCCGCGCGGTGAGTTCGGCCAGCCGCGAAGTCTCCCCACGCGATGCCGCATCCCTTGTCGCGACATCCAGCTGGCGCTCGCAGATCCGCAGGTCCAGGTAGCTCACGGCCGTCTCGGCGGCGACCGAGACGCGTGCATCGTGCCAGCTGGCATCGGCTGCGTCCAGCCGCGACTGCGCTGCCTGCAATGTGTCCCGGTTCCCGCCGAAAAGGTCAGCTTCCCAGCCGGCCTGCAGGCCGGCTTGCAGTGTGGTGGTGAGCGGCAATGGCGGCTGGGAGTTGCCGCGCGATGCACTGGCCTGCGCATCGAGTGTCGGCAGCAGGGCGGCGCTTGCCGCCGCGCGGGTGGCGCGCGCCTGGCCGATGCGCGAGCGTGCCGTCGCCACTGTCGGACTGGCGGTTTGCGCGGACTCGATCAGTTGCACCAGCAAGGGGTCGTCGAACTGCTGCCACCAGCGCGTGAGGTCGACCAGCATTCCGTCGTGTGGCAGGGTGCCGTACCAGTGGGGCGGCGCGTTGGCCCCGATGGGGGCCGGGGGTGCCGGGGCGGCGCAAGCGGCGAGCCAGATCGTCAGTGCCACCGCTGCGGTCGGCTGGAGCTTTTTCATCGAGTCCCGGTGCGCTAGTCGAAGGCGGCCGCCCACAAGGCGAGCACAGCATCCCGTTGCCGCGCCATCACCTCGGGAGCGACCTGGGTTGGCTCTTCGTTCAAGCGCGCCTGGTGCTGCATCCGGCGCAGCTCACGGTAGGCGTTGGCCGCCGCCTGGCCGACCCCGGCGGGCAACAGCCCTGCGGCTTCGGCCCGCTGCAGCAGCGCGATATTGCCCACGTTGGGAACCAGCTCCGGATGGTCGACGGCCTGCGAGAGCACCAGCAGCTGCACCGCGAACTCGGCATCCACCATGCCGCCCCGGCTGTGCTTCACGTCGAACCGATCGGCCTGGACGGCGTGGGCCGCGCGCACCTTGTCGCGCATGCTGACGACTTCGTGCTTGAGCGCGGCGACGTCGCGCGGCGCGGTGATGACCGCCTGCCGGACCGCGTCGAACCGCTGGCGCAGCGATTCTTCGCCGAGCACGAAACGCGCACGCGTCATCGCCTGATGCTCCCAGGTCCACGCCGTGTTGCTGCCGCGCCGCTGCTGGTAGTTGGCATAGGCATCGAAGGTCGTGATCAGCAGCCCCGAGCTGCCGTTCGGGCGCAGGGCAGTGTCGATCTCGAACAGATCGCCCTCGGACGTCTTGGTCGCGAGCCAGTTGATCAGCTTTCGAACGAACGCGGCGTAGGCTTCCGGGGCTCGCTCGTCCGCATCTTCATAGACAAAAACGATGTCCAGGTCACTGCCGTAGCCGAGTTCCTTGCCCCCCAGTTTTCCGTAGCCGATGATCGCGAAGCTCGGACTTTCGCGATGGGCGGTTTTCAGCCGCTGCCAGCACCAGCGCGCCGTGATCCGAAGCGTCGCGTCCGCCAGCGCGCTCAGGTCATCGGCGACCTGTTCCACCGTGAGCCGGCCTTCGACGTCGCGCGCCAGCGTGCGGAACATTTCGGCATGGTGGGCGCGTCGCAGCAGGTTCATCAACGACTCGTCATCGTCCTCGCCGGTGCCGTGCAGGGACTTGCGCCGGTGTTCCAGCTCCTGGTCGAATTCGTCGGCTGCGAAGCGCTCGGACAGCAGCGCGTCACTGGCGAGTTCGTCGATCACGCCCGGGTGCTGCAGCAGATACCGGGCCGGCCAGCGAGCCGCGCCCAGCAGGCGCAACAGGCGCTCGTGCACGCCCGGGCGCTCCAGCAGCAGGGCAAGGTAGCTCTCCCGCCGCAGCAGGGGCTCCATCCAGTCCACCATGCGTAGCGCCGCATCTTCGCTGACGCGGCCTTCCTGCAGCCAGTTGGCGGTACGCGCCAGCAGCCTCACCAGGCGTTGCCGGGCGTCCTCACGCAATGCCAGCACGCGCGGATGGCGGCGCCAGAGTGCCACCCGCTCGCGCACCTGCGGCGGCAACTGTTCGAGCAAGCCATCCAGGTCCGGGGGCGTGGTGCGAGCACCGCGTGGACCGGTGCAGGTCTTGCATTCGGCCGCGCCGCCGCCCAGCAACGTGTCGAATTCCTGCGCGACCAGCTCACGATGCGTGTCCAGCTCGTGCAGGAATGGACAGCACTGCGCATACCCCATCGTCTGGGCGATCCAGGCCAGGTCCTGATCGCACGACGTCAAAACGTGGGTCTGCTGGTCGTCCAGGTACTGGATGCGGTGTTCGACGCGGCGAAGGAAAACATAAGCACGCCCCAGGGCGTCGGCGGTGGCCTGCGACATGAGCCCGGCAGCCGCGATCCGCTGCAGCGCCTGCAGCGTGGGACGGGTACGAAGTTCCGGGTACTGGCCGCCGCGGACCACCTGCAGCAGCTGCACGGTGAACTCGATCTCGCGAATACCGCCGCGCGACAACTTGACGTCGTTGGCCCGTTCCGGCCGGCCTGCGCTGCGGCGCGCCGCGTGCTCGCGAATCTGCTTGTGCAGTACCCGCAGCGAGTCGAAGACGTTGTAGTCGAGATAACGGCGGAACACGAATGGCAGCACCACCCCGCGCAGCGCCGTGGCGGAGCCGCACTCGATGCTGGCGGCGGGCGCGACCACCCGGCTCTTGAGCCAGGCAAAACGTTCCCATTCCCGGCCCTGAACCTGAAAGTATTGTTCCAGGGCGCCGAGCGAGACCGCGGCCGGACCGGAATTTCCGTTGGGCCGCAGTGCCAGGTCGACCCGGAACACGAAGCCATGCTCGGTCGTATCGCCGACCAGGGCGAAGATGGCTTTGACCATCCGCGCGAAATACTCGTGATTCGAAATGCGGCCGCGGCCGCTCGCCGCCCCCGCAGTTTCGCCGTCCTGGTCATAGACGTAGACCAGGTCGATGTCGCTGGAGACGTTGAGTTCGCGCGCGCCGAGCTTTCCCATTCCGATCACCCACAAGTGCGCCCGCCGTCCGTCCCCGCCGACCGGGTCGCCATGCTGCGGTTCCAGGTCCAGCCGGGCCTGCGCGCAGGCCGCGTCCAGCGCGAATTCGGCCAGATCGGTCATTGCCTGGGTGACCACCGCGAGAGGCGCGTGCTCGTCGCAGTCCAGGCGCATCAGCCGTTCCATCACCAGCTGGCGCAGGATCCGCAGCGCCGTGCCGGTGTCATCCCCGCGGGCGCGGAGCGCGCCGTAGGTTTGTTCCATCCGCGACCGGACCGGGATCCCGGGCGCCAGCAGCGACAGCTCGGCGCCGTAGCGTCGGCGCAGCCGTTGCGCGAAGCGCGAATAGCCGGAAAGGGGGGCGCCGCCGGGGGGTTGTGAAGCGCCGGCAAAAGCGCCGTTGTCCGACATGTGCGACACCGCCGCGGCTGAACCCGATGGACCGCCGAGGGTCATAATTCCTGCCACATCCAAGTATTCATGAACCAGCCGACGCCGTCTCCCTCACGTCTGTTGAAGGCAACCGCCACGGTCGCGCAGTGGAGTCTGTGGCTTCTGGCCACCGCGTGGCTGTTGTTTGCCCTCGCGTGGGGCGCGCTCCACGGCTGGATTGTGCCCCGGATCGGAGAGCTTCGCCCTGACCTCGAATTGGAAGCGGGCCGGGTTCTTGGGGTGCCGGTTCGCATCGGCGGCGTCTCAGCGCATAGCGGCGGCCTGATTCCGTCGTTCGAGCTGACTGACGTGGTGTTGCTGGATGCGCAGGGCCGCGAAGCGCTGCGCCTGCCGCGCATCGTCGCGGCGCTGACGCCCCAGTCGCTCTGGAACCTCGGGTTCGACCAGCTCGTGATCGACGGGCCGGAGGTGGATATCCGGCGGTCGGCTGACGGCCGCATCCACGTCGCGGGCCTGGACTTCTCGAAACCGGACACCGGCGACAGCCGTGCGGGCGACTGGTTTTTCGGCCAGACCGAGCTGCTGGTGCGGCACGGAACCGTGCGCTGGACCGACGAATTGCGGGGCGCTCCGCCCCTGGCGCTGCGCGAAGTCGACCTGGTGCTGCGCAATTCGACCCTGCGCCATGCGATGCGGCTGGATGCGACGCCGCCGCCGGAATGGGGGAACCGCTTCACGCTGCGGGGCCAGTTTCGCCAGCCGCTGCTGTCCCGCCACCGGGCGCTGTGGCAGGAATGGGATGGCCAGGTGTTCGCCGACTTCGAACGCGTCGATCTTTCGCAGCTGCGCCGGTACGCCAATCTCGGCGTCGATGTGACACACGGCCGCGGCGCCCTGCGAACCTGGGTCGATGTGGTGCAGGGACAGCTGGTGGGCGCGACAGCCGACGTTGTGCTGGCCGATGTGGAAGCGACGCTCGGCCCCAAGCTCCAGCCGCTGGCGTTGCGCTCCGCGTCGGGCCGGCTGGGGGGAAAGCGGCGCAGTGACGGCTTTGAATTCCAGACGCAGGAGCTGCAGTTTCAGACCCGCGAGGGCCAGCGCTGGCCCGGCGGCAATGTTTCCGTCGCCTGGAGCCAGGCCGGGGGCAGCACTCCCGCGAAGGGGGAAATCCGGGCCGACAAGCTCGATCTGGCCGCTCTCAGCCTGGTGGCGAGCCGGTTGCCGCTTGGAACCGTCACGCACGACATGATCGAGAAGTACGCACCCAAGGGCCTGGTCGAAGCGGTACAGGCGAAATGGCAGGGTCCGCTCGACGCCTTGGTGGCTTACGAAGCCAAAGGCCGCGCGTCGCAGCTTGAAGTTGCTTCCAGGCCCGGTGTGCCGGTCCGTGATGCGCCGCCGAACCGGCCGCCCATCGGCAGTCCCGGAGTGCGAGGCGCGGCACTGGACTTCGACCTGAATCAGGCCGGAGGCAAGGCGCGGTTGACGATTCGCAAGGGGGCGCTCGATCTGCCGGGGGTGTTCGAGGAGCCTTTGGTGTCTTTCGACGAGCTTTCGGCCGATCTGCAGTGGCAGCTCAAGGGCGACCAGATCGGCGCGTCGGTGGCCAACCTGAAATTCTCCAACCCGGATGCGCAGGGCGACGGCCAGGCCAGTTGGCACACCAGCGATGCGACCCGTTCCGCAACGCGCTCCCGCTTTCCCGGCGTGCTCGACCTGCACGCCAACCTGTCTCGGGCCGACGGCACGCGCGTGCACCGCTACCTGCCCCAGTCGATCTCGAAGAATGCACGTGACTATGTCCGTGAGGCAATCAGTCAGGGCTCCGCCACCGCCACCAAATTCCGCGTCAAGGGCGACCTGCACGATTTCCCCTTCGTCGACGGCAAGGCGGGTGAGTTCCGGATCACTGCCGATGTGCGCGATGCCACCTTTGCATACGTGCCGCGCAGCCTGACGCCGGGAACCGGCGCCTGGCCCGCGCTGACCCAGATGGCAGGCGCGCTGGTGTTCGATCGCAACAGCATGCAGATCAAGGGCGCTGAGGGCAAGTTCGCCGGCTCCGCGGGGCTGCAATTCAAAGCCGAGGCGCTGATCCCGGACCTGAAAGCCAGCACCGTGATGGTCAAGGGCGAAG
>JAYUHN010000101.1:0-2343 GCA_043766965.1 Ramlibacter sp.
GTCGGCCCGCACGATCGACTTCAGCATCGACCGAAGCTCGTCGGGCGAGAGCGACTGCAGCCAGGCATCGACAGACTCTGGCCGATCGGACGCGTCCGCACTGCCGATTGCTGCCGCTGCAATGATGTCGGCATCGATCTCCAGGAATGCCGCCAGCGCATTCTGGGCCGAGGACAGTTGCGACAGGCCTGCGGGCACCGTCGGCTCCAAAGTTGTCTCTGGCACCTCGCCCTTGGCGGCACCGGCAAGCCAACCCAGGTAAAGCGAACGTTGATCGCCGCGAATCAGCTCATCGCGCAATGGCACGAGACGGCCCATCCAGCCCCTGCCATCATCCTCGGCGAAGCGGTCATAGCTGTCGCTGCCTTCGAGCGACCAATCGAGGATCCAGTGATCCTCGCTCGCATCGATGGTCAGGCTCTGCTTCACACCGAAGGGTTTCAACTCCGCCTGGCCGAACATGTCGCGCGGCAATCGCAAGGCAAACCGGCAGTGGGCCAAGTCGGCCAAGTAGACGAATGCGTCGAAGTAGCGTCGCATCCAATCCAACGGATCTGCCTTCAGACCACCCCACTCGTAGTGGTTGACGAAACCTGACGGCGTTGTCACAGCGCGCGTAGTCACAGCTCGCAGCGCGGCCATCTCGCCGTCCGTCAACGGGCGGTCGATCGCCGCGAATTCGAAGTACTGGTACTCGCTCATGGCGAGGATAGCTGCAAGGCTCCGGCCTGCACGACGGCAGGCCACAGGGCCACGCGAAGCACTGTGACCACGTCCACCAGCGGCCGATGCGCGATATCGTTCTTCTTCAGCAACGATTGCCACAGCGCAATGCGCGTCGGGTCGAGCGCGAACTCGTCGCTCAAGCCGACAGGCGGTGCATTCGGCAGGGCAGTGCCACGCCGCTGAAAGGTCGCAGCAATGGCAAGGGCGAGAGTCGGCTCATCGAGTGCCTCGCGCTCCATGATTACAACCAGATCGAGATAGTCCTTGAGGCGACTGTTCACCATGCCGAGCACCACGATGGCGTGCAACTTCTCGGCGACGACGGTGTAGACCGGGTAGGTGCGCAGGCGTGGCGCGGGCAAACCATCCAGCAACACGGGGTAGACCGCATCTGTCGGGCCTGGTGTGACGGCATCCCCGAATCCCACGTCCACCTGGGCAACACAGCGTGCGTTGGCGAGCTTGCCGTTCAGCGTGACCCGCACGCCGCCGTAGCCTGCATCCTTTCGGATAACTCCGACGCGAACCGATGCCGGATCGAAAACGATGCCGTCGTCGGCTGCGACCGACGCGATGTCTCTGAAAACACCGGCCATCGAGCCGGTATCGCTCGGCCCGAATCCCAGCAAGTCGGCGTCCCGCGTCGCGCGGTGAGGCAGGTCGTACCAGAGCGTAAAGAGCAGCGCGCCCTTGAGGACGAAGCGGTCGGAGTGGGCTGAAGTGGACAGTCGAAACAACAGCCTCTCAAGCGCGAAGCGAACCAGCACCAGGTTGAAGTCCGTCCCAGTCGCTTTGGCGACATTCAACAGGCGTGCCCTCACTGAGGCCGCACGATCCCGGGTCATCGCTGCCTCCTTGTGCAGCGATCCATCCTCCATTTGAACGCATCGCCCGCTGCGTGAACACCGGAGCAGCTCATGCCACAGCTTCCATGTAGGGCCGCATCACATTGGAAACGCGGCACACCTTGGCACAGCGCCACAGGTCGTCGAAGCTCGCCCTGCCCTGCGCCCTGGCGTCCTTCAGCGCTTCAAGCGCCACGTCCATTCCGATCTTGTTCCGGTGCTTGAAGCAGTCGGCGACAGTCTTGGCTACGCTGTACACGTGCAGCTTGACGCCATCGCGCTGGTGGGTCTCGATGCCCTGCGTGTAGGCCTCGCCGGTGAACTGCACCATCCTGATGGGCGGGTATTCGAGCCGCGGCACATGGCTTCCGCGCGGCATCGCAAACCAAACCTGCCACGGCAGCTGGGTGGTCAACCCGTGAAACTGCAGCGCGCTCAGCAGGCAGACCACGGCCTGCGGCACTTTGCTGGCCACCGTCACCAGGCCTTCGTGCTCGGAGCTACCGCTGTCTGGAAGACGGTATAGCCCCCGCGCTGCCCGCTCCAGTTGACCGCTGGCCGCCATGCGCGTCAGCACCGCGCGCGGCACGCCCGCATCGGCCAGATCGCTCGCGCGCAGCCAGCCGTTCTTGCGCACCAACTGCAGTACTCTTTGCGTGTGGGTGACAGCGGAGCGCATGGCAGGGGCAATCGTCCCGGGTTGGCGTGGGCTCTAGTATGTTTCAAACATTCGTCGATTGCAAACATTCGACGAACATCTGCTTAGTGTTCA
>JAYUHN010000102.1:0-2343 GCA_043766965.1 Ramlibacter sp.
AGCACTTCCACGGCGCGGTACGGCAGCACGGCGGCCACTTCGCGTGGCAGTTGCTTCAAGGTGCGCGTGACGCGCTGCGCCTGCTCGACGTCGGCTTGCAGCGTATCGTGAAAGACGCTCGCCATGGCATGGCCGGCGATGAAGCCCAGGCTGGGCTCGCGCGCGATCGCTTCGGGCACGCCGCCGACGAAACCCGAGCGCTGCGGCTGGCCGACGCCGACCACCAGCACCCGGTGGGCGCCGAGGTGCACCGCCGGCGACAAGGGCGACACCTGGCGCATCGAGCCATCGCCGAAGTACTCGCGGTGGCCGTCCACCCACAGCGGCGTCGCCGGAAAAAGAAAGGGAATCGCGCTGGACGCCATCAGGTGCTCGATCGTCAGGGGCTGGAACTCGGCCCGCCGGCCAGGCCGGTTCCACGGCTCGTGGCGGTTGTCGCGGGCGGTGTGGCAGAAGGTCCAGTGCACGCCGCTGGTGTAACTGGACGTCGTGACCGCGACCGCTTCCAGGGGACTGTTCAGCAACGCGTCGTCGATGGCCGGCAGCGAAACGGTTCGATGCAGGGTGTCCACCAGGGGCGTGTTGTCCAGGATCGCCCCGCGTCCGCGCACGTTGTGCCACAGACTCACGGCGGCGATGTAGCGGTTGAACCGGGCCCACCGGTTGATATTCAGCGTGTAGACATCGACCGACCGCAGGCGGTCCCAGAAGCCGGCAAGCTGGTCGAACGCGCCCAGCCCCGTGTTCGCCGCGCTGGCCAGGCAGGCCACGTTCAAGGCGCCGGCCGATGTGCCAACCAGCACTTCGAAAGGAAAAGCAGACGATGCGCCGGGCTGGAGGCGCAGCATGGAGCCGATGGCCTGTAGCACGCCGACCTGGTAGGCGGTGCGTGCGCCGCCGCCCATCAGGACCAGCGCATGCCGTGGACTACCCGGCTGGACCAATCCGGCGTTGATGATGGTGCTCAAGCTCATCGTTGCGGGCCATGGTAGATCAACCCGACCCGCTTGCAAACCTCAGGCAGGTTGCCGCTGCCGGACATTTCCTACAAACCAGGGCCGACCTGTCCGACAGACCCAGGCTCAGCCGGGCCCTAGATTTGGTTTTCGCGGTGGGTGCCATCGCAAGGGGAACAGCATGATCCATCTGGCCAACGATCCGAACGCAAGCCGAATGGGCTCGCGGTCGGCCCAGACTGAGAGCAAGGGGCGCGGATTCGACCATACGCGCGGTGGTAGTGGACATGCCTGGCCTTTCCTCAGCCGACACGCCGGACGCCCTGTGCCGCAGCACACGTCCAAAAACAGCAGCAGTGACAGCGGCAGCTGATCCGACCAGGAGAATCCAGATGAACCGAGAGCCAAAAACCCCAACCAACCGCTTCAGCGACTTTCCACGTGACCGCCCGCACCGCGAAGGTTCCGAGCACGCTAACCTTGAGCGTCCTGGCGCCCAGGCGCTGCACCCGAAGGCAGCCGGCTGGCACCGTCCTGTGGCGAACCAGGTGACAGCGTGGCGCCTTGACTGAAAATCAGGTTTCCCTCCGTGCGCCACCTGTGTGGCGCCAACCGGCGGCCCATGGGGTCGCTTTTTTTTGCTTCATCGCGGTCTGGCTGAGACACGGGACAAAGGGTTTCAGATTGTCTTTCCGGGGGGGCAAATCCATTGCCTTTTGCAGGCCCAGGGCGCATAGTGGATTGCATCCCCAGACCCGTTTCCCAACCGAGCAACAGGAGGCTATCCATGAACCTGACGATCAGCGGTCACCATCTCGAAGTTACCCCCGCACTGCGCAGTTACGTGACCACCAAGCTCGATCGAATCACCAGGCACTTTGACCAGGTCGTGGACATCAAGGTGATCCTGACCGTGGAAAAGCAGAAGGAAAAAGAACGACGACAGCGGGCCGAGTGCAACATCCACGTCAGGGGCAGCGACATGTTCGCCGAGAGTTCGCATCAGGACCTGTATGCCGCCGTTGACGAACTGGTCGACAAACTCGACCGCCAGGTGGGCCGGCACAAGGACCGGGTGCAGGACCACCACCACGAAGGCGCCAAACGCCTGATGTGAGAACCAGGATATCTGTGAAGGCCGCCCGGAAGGCGGCTTTTTTATTTGGGGCTCGTGTCGTCCCGGCCGCGCTGGGCGGCGTTTTGGTGCAGTGCACCTCATGCAGTGCATAATTCCCCTCCCAGACCATGAACCGTCTCGCGTCCATCCTGCCCGCCGCTCAAGTGCTCGTGAGCGTCGACGCCACCAGTAAAAAACGTGCCTTTGAAGAAGCGGGACTGCTGTTCGAGAACCTGCACGGACTGTCGCGGGCGCTGATCACCGAAAGCC
>JAYUHN010000103.1:0-2334 GCA_043766965.1 Ramlibacter sp.
GGCGGACAAGAACGCCGCCTGCAGGCCCTCGGGCTTGCGTTTGGACGGCGGCAGTTCTTTTTGCAGGAAGGCGACATAGGCCTCGCGCTGCATGGTCAAAAGGTAAGGAACGCTCAAGACGTTCTCGCGCTTGCCGAAGCTTTTGCGGATACGCTTGCGTTCGGTGTAGCTGTAGGGGGTTGCTTGCGCCATGGAAACTCCGTTTCGATGCCATCAGCCAGGGCCCGGGCTGATGTCTCGTCGGCGACTGGCACCGGGCGCACGTCATCTCTTCGGTGAGGAGGACGGCCCGTAGCTTGGTGGCTGGCCACTACCAGCCGCTGGCGGACAACCCCGGCGTTGCACCGGAGCCCGACCAAACCGGTTCTCTGCAGTCGGTTCAGAGAACACTCGAAAAAGCCCTACAGGATACCTCGTATGGCATTTTCGGGTGTTCTGTAAGGCCTTGGCCCTCAAACACCAACAGGCCGGCCCAAGGGCCAGCCTGCGGAAATCGATCGAGGGCGGAGCGTGGCGAGCGCGTCGAGGTCGGTTCGAGAAGCACAGCCGTACATCCGTACGGCGATGGGCTGAGCCCGGACGCAGACAGTCCTGTGGACTGTCTGCGCCTGGCGAAGGACCAGGACTCTGGCCTGGGCCGCAGGACCGAGATCGGCGCGCGCAGCAGCTCCGGACCGATCGAATTACTTGATTTCGGCCTTGGCGCCGGCGTCCAGCAGCTTCTTCAGCGCGGCATCGGCATCGGCCTTGGCCACGGCTTCCTTGACGGCCTTGGGTGCGCCGTCGACCATGTCCTTGGCTTCCTTCAGGCCCAGGCCGGTCAGCTCGCGAACGGCCTTGATGACCTGCACCTTGTTGGCGCCGGCTTCGAGCAGCATCACGTTGAACTCGGTCTGCTCCTCGACGACCGCAGCGGCAGCGCCACCACCAGCGCCGGCCGGAGCGGCCATCGCCGCTGCGGACACGCCGAACTTCTCTTCGATCGCCTTGACCAGGTCGTTGAGTTCCATCACGGACATGCTGTCCATCGCGGTCAGGAATGCGTCTTTGTCGAATGCCATTTGATTTACTCGATTCTGAATGGGGTTGGGATGGGGATCTGCCGGGGATCAGGCGGCGGCCGGCGGGTCGCCCGCTGCGGCGGCATCGGCCGGAGCCGGTGCATCAGCGGCTGCGGCTGCGTCGGCCGGTACCGGCGCGTCACTGGCTGCGACAGCCTCGGCCGGGGCCGGTGCGTCTCCCGCTGCGGCCGCATCGGCCGCAGCCGGGACCGGCGCTTCGTCGACGACTGCCGGGGCGGGCGCTTCTTCGGCCCGCTTGTCGGCCAGCGCGGCCAGCACGCCGGCCAGTCGCTGGATCGGCGACTTCAGCAGGCCGGCGATCTGGGCGATCAGCACGTCGCGGCTGGGGATCGCCGCCAGGGCCTTGACCCCGTTGGCGTCCAGCGACTTGCCCGCATAGGCTCCGCCGATGATGACCAGCTTGTCGTTGCCCTTGGCAAAGTCGGCGATGACCTTGGCCGCGGCGACGGCGTCCTCTGAAAAACCGTAGATCAGCGGGCCAGCCATGCTCTCCGCTGCCACCTCGAACTGTGTTCCGGTCACCGCGCGACGAGCCAGTGTGTTCTTCAGCACGTGAAGGTACACACCCTTGTCGCGCGCTTCTCGGCGCAGCTTGTTCAGGTGTTCAACGGTGAGGCCACGGTACTGTGCCAGCGCGAGTGTCTGCGAGCGCGCGGCCTGGGCCGACACGTCCGCGACCACGGCCGCTTTCTCGTTGCGATTGAGACTCAAGGTCTGCTCCTCACTTACAAGCACCGCCCGCCCTGTCTCCAGGGCCGCACGGTGCATCCAGGTTGCAGCGACCAAACCATCCGGCATCCGACCTGCCTGGGCTCGCGCCCAAGCAAATCCTTGTCCTTCAGGCGGGACCGCCATCTGCGTTGGCCAGACGCCAGCCACTTGGCAATGGGCGGCGACCGATTAAGAGAAACACCTCGCGAAAGGTGATGCCTCGCCAACGGTCTTGGATGGCCCGAGGCTGGTGGCACGCCACCTCACCCCACCAGCCAGGCTGGCAAGCCCGGCCGCTTCGGCAGGCGTGCGGAGATCCGCAGGGATCACCGCACGACCAGTCTCAGCCCACCAATTCATCACCCTCGCGCCAGACACGCGCCAGGGCATCACATTCAAAGGCTCAGGCCGCAGCGGCCGTCAGCGACTGCATATCCACGCGTACGCCCACGCCCATGGTCGACGACACCGCCAGCTTGCGCAGGTACACGCCCTTGCTGGCAGCCGGCTTGGCCTTGGTCAATGCATCCAAGAGCGCCGC